>JBDGUD010000012.1:0-49493 GCA_042216165.1 Halanaeroarchaeum sp. | reverse complement strand
GCGGACGGCTGAGGCGTCTGTTCGCGTCAGACGTCGGGAGGCCTCGGCACTCATAGGGTTCGTCATCGCCGGGTCCCGAGGCCGGCTCCGAACGGGTGCATCGTCATCGGCCGGGCGGCGATAGGGGCCGACCGCGAAAAGCGTCTACGGTCGATCGCCGGGCGCCGCGACCCCGTTTCGGAGAGTGCCCACGCCCTCGTAGGTAATCTCGACGGTGTCGCCGGGCTCGATCAGCCCGGGATTCGCGGGGCTACCGAAGGCGATCACGTCGCCGGGGTGGAGGGTGAACCGCTCCGAGAGGAAGGAGACGACCTCGAAGGGATCGAAGAGCATCTGGTCGGTGTTCGCCGCCTGCCGGCGCTCGCCGTCGACGTCGGTGTGCATGTCCAGGCCGCGGGGATCCAGGTCCGTCTCGATCCAGGGACCGAGCGGTGCCGACCCGTCGAAGGCCTTGCGGGCGGTGCGGCCGGGCTGGTCCAGCGCGTCGACGTCGTTCACGACGGTGTACCCGCGGAGTACCTCCGGGGCCTCCGAGGGGGCGACGTCGCCCGTCAGTTCGCCCACGACCGCGGCCAGTTCCCCGGCGTAGGTCAGCTTCTCGGTGAAGTCGGGGTAGGGAATCGGCGTCTCCGGGGGGAGCACGGCCGTCGGGGGCTTGATGAAGAAATCGGGTTCCTCGGGGACGTCGTAGTCCATCTGGTCGAGCGTCGCGGCGTAGTTCCGGCCGACGCAGTAGATCGCCGAGGGCTCGGCGGGTGCGAGAAGGTCTGCGGAGCCGCCGCAGACGTCGTATGAGTCCTGGTCCGTGACGACCGTGCCGTCGTCGTACTCGCCGGTCACGACCCCGTCGTCGGTCCAGGCGCGAGCGAGTCGCATGCGAGAGCCAGGCGGTCGAGCGGGCTATGGGTTTCGGCCCACGGGCGAAAGTGGTGGACTCTTATTCGCCAGGCACGGAGACACGGACATGACCGACGACACGCGCGAGAACGTCGTGCCGGGGACCGACGAGGACCTCGACACGGCGGACGTCCGCGGCTACGACTTCCGCGGGGAGTTCGACTTCGCCGAGATGCTGGACGCCTACGCCACGACGGGATTCCAGGCGACCCATCTCGCGGAGGCCATCGACATCGTGAAGCGCATGCGCGAGGCCGACGCGACGGTCTACCTGACGCTCACGTCGAACATCGTCTCCTCCGGCCTGCGCGAGGCGGTCGCACACCTCGTGCGCGAAGGCCACGTCGACGTGTTGATTACCACTTCGGGGTCGATCACCGAAGACGTCATCAAGACCGCGAAGCCGTTCAAGATGGGGGAGTGGGACGTTGACGAGGCCGAGATGCGCGAACGCGGGATCAATCGACTGGGCAACATCTTCGTCCCCTCCGACCGGTACGTCTGGCTCGAGGAGTACCTGAACGACTTCTTCGAGGACTTCTTCGCCGAGGAGGCGGTGCGCACGCCGACGGCGTTCGCCGCCGAACTCGGTCGGACCCTCGAGGACGAGGACTCCATCCTGAAGAACGCCGCCGACCAGGACGTGCCGGTGTTCTGTCCGGCGCTGACCGACGCCGAGGTCGGGAATTTCCTCTACTACTATCGCAAGCAGGCCGACCGCGACGTGGGCATCGAGATCCTCGAGGACTACGAGACGCTGATCGAGGACGGACTCCTCGCAGACGAGACCGGCCTCGTCGTGCTCGGCGGCGGCGTGCCCAAGCACCACGCGATCATGACGAACCTCTTCCGGGGCGGCGCTGACTACGCGGTCTACGTCTCGACCGGGATGGAGGGCGACGGGTCGCTCTCCGGCGCCCCGCCGAGCGAGGCGGTCTCCTGGGGGAAGATCAAGGAGGCGGAGACGAACTACGTCCAGGTCGAGGCGGAGGCGACGCTGGTGGTCCCGCTGCTGATCGCCGGCGGGTTCGAGACCGACTGATTACAGCCCGGTGGGGGCGTCGATCCAGGTCGTCTCGAGCCCCCACTCCGCGATCAGGTCGGCGAGCGAGCGAACGCCGAACGTCTCGGTCGCGTAGTGACCGCCGAGGAAGACCGTCAGGTCGGACTCCCTCGCCTGGTGGTAGAGTTTTCCCTTGCCCTCGCCCGTGACGAAGGCGTCGGCGTCGGCCTCGACCGCCTCGTCGAACCAGTCGGCCCCGCTGCCCGTCACGACCGCCACCCGCTCCAGACGCTCCGGCCCGAAGTCGAGGACCTGGACCCCCTCCCCGCCGTGGTCGAGCCCGTCGTCCAGGGTGGCCGCCACGGTGTCGGCGTCGGTCCCGCCCGGGACGGTCCCCAATTGCCCGACGACCTCCGGGCCCACGTCGCCGAAGGGCGCGCGGTTCTCGAGACCGAGGAGGTCGGCGACGCCCGCCGCGTTGCCCAGTGACTGGTGACCGTCCAGCGGGAGGTGCGAGACGTAGAGCGCCACGTCGGCCTCGAGCAGGCGCGCGATACGATCGCGGGTCCTGCCGGTGATCCGGTCGATGCCGCCCCACGAGAGGCCGTGGTGCACGACGAGCACGTCGGCGTCCCGGTCGACCGCCGTCTCGATGGTCGCAGCCGCGGCGTCGACCGCGACCGCGACGCGCTGGACGTCGGCCTCGTCACGGCCGACCTGGAGACCGTTGACGCTCGCGTCGAGGTCGGCGTACGCGGTCGTCGACAGTTCGTCGTCGAGGCGTCCGGTGAACGTGGCGAGGTCCATGGGCGCAGCTGGAGTCGCCATCCCATAAAGTGGCCCGGACGCGGCCGGGTCAGCCGTCCGCGTGGGCGTAGACGAACTCCCGCAGCAATTTCCCCGCGAGGGCGGGCGCCTGGCCGTCGTCGCGGTCGTTCACCTCCACGACGTCGAAACCGGACGCGACGGGAGCGACGGTCCTGACGACCTCTCGCATCTCCCGTGGATCGAGCCCGAACGGTTCCATCGTGCCGGTTCCCGGGGCGTACCCCGGGTCCGCGGCGTCGACGTCCACGCTGAGGTAGACGTCCTCGTCGTCGGCGATCTCGGGCTCCCACTCGGGGACCGCCTCGGGCGGGACGACGGTCACGTCACGGTGCGCCGCCCGGTCCCACTCGACATCGCTGCCGGTGCGTGCGCCCAGGACGACGGCCCGATCGGCCACGTCGAGGGCGTGGCGCGTGACCGTCGCGTGGCTCCACTCGTTGCCGTCGAACGCCGACCGGAGGTCGAGGTGCGCGTCCAGACAGACGAAGACGTCGGGATCGACGGCCCGAACGCCGGCGATCGAGACGGTGTGCTCGCCGCCGATCGTGAGCGGCACGGCCCCGTCGCGGACCACGTCGGAGAGCAGCCCCGAGACGTACTCGACGTACTCCTCGGCGTCGTCCCAGGCGCGGACGTCGCCGTGATCGTGGACGCCGAGGTCGGTGAAGAACAGGTCCGTCCGTCGATCGTAGTCGTCGAACGTCTCGGCGAACGTGCGGACCCGGTCCGGGCCGAACCGGGTTCCGGGCTGGAAGGTGGTCGAGACGTCCAGTGGCGCGCCGACCACGACGTAGTCGGCGTCGTCGCGGTCGGTGCTCGCGCCGGGGAACATCCTCAGTCCACGATCTTGCGCTGACCCTCGTACTCGAGGTACTCGATCTCGTCGTCGGCGGCCAGGGAAACGCCGTCGGGCACCCGCATCGTGAACGTCTCGTAGGTCTCGAGGTCCATGATCTGGGCGTCGTCGCCCTCGACGTTGACGACCTGGCCCTGCTTTCGCTCGATCATCGGGACCCAGATCTTGGCGTCGACGGGCTGGGAGAGCGAGCGCTTCTTGTCGTCGAAGACCCCCTTGCCCTCGATGCGGGCCTTTGCGCTCCCGTGCTTGCCCGGTTTCGCCGTGCTGTAGCCGGTGATCTTGCAGGGTGCCTCGTCCATCATCACGTAATTTCCTTCCTGGAGATCGCGGACTTCCTTCTGCTCTCGCGGCATGTCGCCGGATTCTCGCCTTGGAGCAATAAACCGTTTGGAACGGACGTGCTGGCGCCTGCCCGGGCGGACGTTGAAATACCATGACGATGCCATCCCGGGTCATGGACTGACGACCTGCCGCGGGTCGGACGGCCACGGTGGCCGAGCCCTGAACGAGGCGCTAGTGCGGAGACCCACCCGCGGCACGACGCTCCGCCTGCTCGCCAATCACGCGTGCCTGGAGAGGAACCGGTCCAGACGGGACAGGCCCTCCTCGAGGGCCGCAGTCGGCAGACCGAACCCGATCCGGAAGTAGTCGTCGAACCCGAAGACCTCGCCCGGTGCCAGGACGACCGACTCCTCCTCGACGAACCGCCGACAGAAGTCCCGCGATCCCTCGAACCCCGTCGGAACGGTGACGAAGCCGTTGACGCCGACAGGGTCGTACCAGTCCAGGTCGTGCTCGGCGAGGAACTCGCGAACGATCGCTCGGTTCCCCTCGGCCAGTGCCCGGTTCTCGGAGAGCAGGTCGGCCTCCTGTTCGCCGAGCGCCTGTCTCGCGACGTGCTGGCTCACCGCCGACGGAGAGATGGTCGTGTAGTCCTTCCACTGCCAGGCCCGGTCGATCACGTCGGCGTCGCCCACCAGCCAGCCGAACCGCAGACCGGCGAGACCGTAGGCCTTCGTGAGGCTGGTCGTGCTCAGCCCCCACTCGCCGAGGGACGCCGCTGGCGGGAGTGGGTCCTCGGCGAGCAGCCGGTACACCTCGTCCACCAGGAGGAACGCCTCGTTGTCCGCCGCGACGTCGTAGAGTGCCTCCACGGTCTCCATGGAGTGGTACCGACCGGTCGGGTTGTTCGGGTTGTTCAGGACGATTACCTGCGTCTCCGGCCGAACGGCTCCGGCGACCGCGTCGACGTCCAGGGTCCAATCGGGGGGTTCCAGAGGTACCCGTGTCACTTCACCGACGGCCTCCGGCACCGCGTGCAGCGCCTGGTAGGTCGGCGTGACCACCACGGCGTGGTCGTCCGCGTCCATGAGCGCCTGGAACGCGAGGAAGTTGGCCTCCTGGGTCCCGACCGTGAACAGCACCTCCCCGGGGTCGCGGTCGTACCGGTCACCCACGGACGCACGGAGGGACGGGTCGCCGTTCGTGGGGATGACGTACCCGAGCGGTCCCGGGTCGAGGTCGAACCGGTCGGCCTGGAGACTGCGGATTCCCGACTCGGCGAGCATGACGTCCGCCTCGTGTTCGTACTCGGCGAACCAGCGCTCGAGCGCGAACGGTGCGATGTCCATGGCGGGACAACGCGGGGGGCCGACAAAAAGACGCTACTCCCGGAAGCGTCGGCGCTGGTCGAGGTACTGCTGGGTGACCTCGGGGGCGCCGCGGACGCTGACCCCCTGCCGCTCGCCCCGGAAGGACCGCCAGAGGAACAGGGAGAGGAGACCGGTCAGAATCGCGACCCCCCCGGCGACGGTCGGGTCGTCGGCGGCGTAGAGGACCGTCGTCGAGACGATCCCCGCCGCCACGAGTACGCCCATGACCACGCGACGCGCCAGCCGATCGACGACGCCCTTCTTGTCCTCGATGCCGGCGCGGACGTAGAGGTTCTCGCGCTGGATCCGATCAAGCGTTCGGTCGAGTTTCGGCGGAATGTCGACGGACGCACGAGCCGCGGCCTGGAGGTCGTCGCCGGCGTCCTGGAGGAACTTCCTGACCGACTCCTCGCGGTAGCCCCGCTCCGTGAGGAACTGCGAGGCGATGGCGATGAAGTCGAAGTCCGGGTCGAGGGTCAGACAGACGCCCTCGACGACGGTCGCGACCCGCATCACGAGCGCGAGATTCGAGGGGAGGCGCAACGGGAACTCGTAGATGGTGTCTTCGACCTTGCCGATGATCTGTTGGACGCGCCAGGTCTCGATGTCCTCCCCGCGGGCGTCCTGGATGGCCAGTTCCATCACCTCCGCCATTGTCGCGCGGTCCGCGTCCGGGGAGAGCGTCCCCATCTCGACGAGGATGTCCATGATCTCGTCGATGTCGCGGTTCGCGACCGCGAGGTAGAAGTCGATGATCTTCTCCTGGACGAACGAGTCCACGCGACCGCTCATCCCGAAGTCGTAGAAGACGACCGTTCCGTCCGGTTTCACGGCCAGGTTCCCGGGGTGGGGGTCGGCGTGGTAGACGCCGTCCTGGGTGATCATCTCGAGGTACGTCCGTGTGAGTCGCTCGGCGAGGGCCGTCCGATCGACGCCCATCTCGTCGAGTTCCTCGACGTCGGTGATCTTGGTCCCGCCGACGTACTCCATGGTCAGGACGCGATCGCTCGAGTGCGACTCGACGACCCGGGGAATCGCGATCGTGCGGTCGTCCGCGAAGTTATCGCGGATCTCGGTCAACATCGACGCCTCCCGTTCGTAGTCCATCTCCTCGCGGATGGTCTTCGCGAACTCGTCGGCGAGGTTCTCGAGGGAGAAGGCGCGCGCCTCGTCCACGAAGTACATGAGGAGTGGCAGCGTCCACCGGATCACGGTGAGGTCTGCCTCGACGAGGTCCTCGACCCCCGGCCGGCGTACCTTGACAGCGACGTCCTGGCCGTCCGCCTGCGCGCGGTAGACCTGCCCGAGGCTCGCCCCGCTGATGGCCTCGGTATCGAACTCCTCGAAGTTGTCTTCGACCGGGCCCAGTTCCTCCTCGACGACGGTCCGCGCTTCCGCCCAGGGCGCGGGCGGCACGCGGTCTTGCAACTGGGTGAAGACGTCGATGTACTCCGGCGGGAGGACGTCGGGCCGACTCGAGAGGAGTTGCCCGAGTTTGATGAACGTCGGTCCCAGGGTCAGCAGCGAGTCGAGGAGCGCCTCCGCGCGCTCGACGCGCATCTCCTCGGTGACCGAACGCTGCCTCCCGAAGAGGAGGAATCGGCGCCGGTCCCGCGCGTACGTGAGGAGGAGCGGGAGGAACTGCCACAGGACGGCGCCGAAGCGGCGGTAGGCGCGGAGACCCACGGTTCTATCCCTCGATCGGGACCTCGGTCACGTCACTGGCGGTCTTGGGGACGGTGACCTCGAGCACCCCGTCGGCCAGGCGTGCGGTGGTCTCCTCGCTCGCCGCGTCGGGGGG
Organism: Halanaeroarchaeum sp.; assembly: GCA_042216165.1. GTDB lineage: Archaea > Halobacteriota > Halobacteria > Halobacteriales > Halobacteriaceae > Halanaeroarchaeum. Next base: position 42,453 of record JBDGUD010000012.1, on the reverse strand, counting down.
CAACGGGAGGTCGACGTCGAGGAAGAGCGAGCGGTCCTCCTGGCGGAACCAGAATCCCTCGGGAACCGCCTTCTCCCGGCGCGCCTCGATGGCCATGTGACGCCCGGTGACGGTCACCTCGAGGGCGTCCTCGGTGACGCCGGGCATGTCGAACACGAGTACGTAGGCGTCCTCGGACTCCAGGAGGTCCGCGAAGACCGCCTCGGGCAGCGTCTGGAGCGCGTCTCTGAAGCCGTTCATGGAGTCTCGTACGATTCGCGGGGCGAAAAAGGCGGTGGTCGTCCCACCGCCGACACTCGGTCCCCCTTCCCCAAGGGGAGTGGCCCCGTCGTTGGTGGCGGGTCGAACTGACGAGCGTCGTGCGAACACGACCCCGTCGTGGGCCACAGTACAGTCGTGGCAGCTGCACTGTGACCCAGTCCGCGGGATCGTCGTCACCACCCGCGATTGGCGGGAGGGTTATGAAGGGGGCCGACCGTCGTTCCCGATTTGAGATGATTAACCCGAATTAACTCGGATTTTCCCGGGGACCGAATCCGGGGACCACGCCTTTTTCTCCCGGTAGTGCCAACGGGTGGCCATGACCCACGCAGGCCATCGACACGAGTCCGGGTTCAAGGATCGAACCCGGCTGGCGGCGGCCCGCGAGACGCTCGCCTCGCTGGTCGACGTCGTCGATCGGACGGAGCGACTCCCCCTGGCCGACGCCGACGGTCGCGTGCTCGCCCAGTCCGTGACCGCGGAGACGGACGTGCCCGGCTATCCCCGGGCGGCGATGGACGGCTACGCGGTCCGGGCCGAGGACACGTTCGGTGCCAGCGACCGGTCGCCAAACGTCCTCGGGATCGCCGAGGAGACCGGCGGGCCGGGCGAGGCGGTCAGGGTACACACGGGCAGCGAACTCCCGGACGGGGCCGACGCCGTCGTCATGATCGAACACGTCACCGAGGTCGGGCAGGACCTCGAGGTCCACGACGCGGTGGCCGAGGGGGAGAACGTCGGGCCGGTCGGGGAGGACGTCGAGGCCGGCACCCATCTCTACGACCCGGGTCACCAGTTGCGGCCCTCCGACCTCGGTCTGCTGAAGTCCGTCGGCGTCCGGGACGTCGCGGTCCGCGAACGGCCCGAGGTCGCGGTGATCCCCACCGGCGAGGAGGTCGTCCAGTCCGACCCGGGCCCGGGGGAAGTGATCGAGACGAACGGTCTCACCGTCACCAGACTCGTGTCGCGGTGGGGCGGTAGCGCCCGATACCGGGACGTCGTCACGGACGACGAGACGGCCATTCGGAACGCGATCGAGCGGGACCGGGACGCGGACGTGATCGTGACCACCGGTGGCTCCTCCGTCGGGGCGCGCGACCTGACGCCCGAGGTCGTCGCGGACCTGGGGGAGGTCGCCGTGCACGGGGTCGCACTCAAACCGGGCCACCCAGTCGCCATCGGTCGCGTCGGGGAGACGCCAGTGATTATGTTGCCGGGGTACCCGGTCTCCTGTATCGTCAACGCCCAGCAGTTCCTTCGACCGGCGATCAAGTGGGCGCTGGGCACCGAGCGCATCGATCCACCGACGGTCACCGCGAGGCTCGACCGGAAGATCAGGAGCGAACCGGGCGTGCGGACGTTCGCCCGGGTTCGACTGGCCGGAGACGACGGCGAGTGGACGGCCACGCCCGTCAGCGCCAGCGGGGCCGGCGTGCTCTCGACCGTGGCGCTGGCCGACGGGTGGGTCCAGGTCCCCGAATCGCAGGAGGGCCTGGCCGTGGACGAGACCGTGACGGTCGAGCGGTGGGAGGGACTGGTATGAGTCGGCGGGAGTTCCGCGATCTCGCTACTATCGAACGCACGCGCGAGGCCGTGGCCAGTCTCGACCTCACGCCCGATTCCGAGACGGTCCCCATCGACGAGGCGGGCGGACGCGTCCTCGCCGAGCGGGTGGACGCAACGATCGACGTCCCCGGGTTCGCCCGGGCCGGCAAGGACGGCTACGCGGTCGACGCGCGTGACACCTTCGGGGCGGACGAGGTGGACCCGGTCTCCCTCGAGGTGATCGGCGAGGTCCACGCCGGCACCGCACCCGACGTGACCGTCGGCGAGGGCGAAGCGGCCGAGATATCGACGGGCGCGGTCCTCCCCGACGGGGCCGACGCCGTGGTCATGGTCGAGCGGACCGAGGAGGCCGACGGATCGGTGCTGGTCGGCACGGCCGTCGCGCCGGGGGACGCCGTGATGCAACCCGGTGCCGATATCGCCGCCGGCGAGCGGGGCCTGGGACCGGGAACCGTCCTGACAGCGCGGGAGATCGGACTGCTCTCGGCGCTCGGCGTGGACGAGGTTCCCGTCCGGGGTCAGCCGACCGTCGGGATCGTGTCCACCGGCGACGAACTCGTCCGTCCCGGCGATGACCTCCGACACGAGGCGGGACAGATCTACGACGTCAACAGTTACACCATCGCCACGGCGGTCCGCGAGGCCGGGGGGAACCCCGTTCTGTACCCGCACGCGGGGGACGACTACGACGAGATGGAGCGCCTCCTCCGCGAGGCGGCCGGAGAGTGCGACCTCGTCCTCTCCTCGGGGTCGACCAGCGCGAGCGCCGTCGACGTCATCTACCGCGTCGTCGAGGACCGGGGCGAGGTTCTCGTCCACGGCGTCGCGGTGAAACCGGGCAAACCGATGATCGTCGGCCGCCTCGAGGCGTCGGCGTACGTGGGCCTGCCCGGGTTCCCGGTCTCGGCGCTGACCATCTTCCGGACGTTCGTCGCCCCGGCGATTCGGGAGGCTGCCGGCCGCCCCGAGCCCCGGACGGCGACGGTCGAGGGGACGATGGCGGTCCAGGAGCGATACGCGGAGGGGCGGACCCGGATGCTGCCGGTCGGTCTGGTGACCGACGGACGGGGGGACACCCTCGTCTACCCGGTCGACAAGGGAAGCGGTGCGACGACCAGCCTGGTCGAGGCAGACGGATTCGTCCGGGTCGACGCCGACACGGAGTACCTGGCGGAAGGCGAACCGGTGACGGTCACGCTGTTCTCCCCGGACGTGCGGGCCCCCGAGGTCCTCGGCGTCGGGGAGGACGACCCGGCGCTCTCCCGGCTCCTCGACGAGGTGCAGTCGCCCCGGTATCTCGCCGAGGGGACCAGAGAGGGGCTCCGTCGCCTCCGGGAGGGTGTCCCCGACGTCGCGGTGGTGGCCGGCCCGCTGCCCGAGGACCCGGCGGGACGAGAACTCGGCGGCTGGACGCGGGAGTGGGGCCTCGTCGTCCGGGGCGACGACGCGGGACGCGTCGAGACGCTCGCGGACCTGATCGAGCACGACGTGCGCTTCGTCAACCGCGATCGCACCTCGGGACTCCGGGCCGACCTCGACGAGCGGCTCGAACGGCTGGCCGACGAGCGCGACGCCACCCGTCACGAACTGGCGGACGCCATCCACGGGTACGACCGCACGGTCCGCGCCCACGAGAGCCCCGCACGCATGGTGGCGCGAGGGGACGCCGACGCGGGGCTGGCCCTTCGCGCGACGGCGGACCGCCTCGGCCTCGGGTTCGTCTCCCTCGGCGAACAGTCAGTCCGGGCGTTCGTCGCGCCAGACAGGTCGGCCAAACCCGGGGTTCGCGAGTTCGCGGAGGCCCTGGACGGCGCCGACTCGATCATCGCGGGATTGCCAGGCTACGACCGGTAGTCAGTCGGCGGCGACGGTCGAGAAGAGGGCGTCGAAGGACGCGACCCGGTAGTCGCCGAGCACGCAGTGACCGCGGTGCTCGTGGCCGTGGCGCTCGACGTGGACCGCGTCGAGGCCTGCGTTCCAGGCCGCACCGACGTCGCTCGCGGCGTCGCCGGCCAGGACTCCGTTCGTCCCGGTCGGATCGAGTCCCAGGCGGTCGAGGGCCAGTTCGACGGGGGCCGGATCGGGCTTCCAGCCCACCTCGTCAGAGCAGGAGATCACGACGTCGAACCAGTCGCCGATGTCCAGGGCCTCGATCACCGGGCCGGCCAGGAAGGGCTGGGAGTGGGTGACGACGCCGACCGGCACGTCGAGGTCGCCGACGAAGGTCGCGTCCTCGTGGAGGTAGGTGGCCGCCGCCCGGGCTTCGGGGTCCTCCTGGTCGTGGAAGGCCGTCCAGAACGCATCGGGTTCGACGCCCCACTGGCGGAGGTAGTCGTTTCGGACGCCCCCGAGACCGTGCCAGAGGAGTTCGGCCTCCCGGTCGGTGAACCGGCGGCCGAGTCGGTCCCCGACCCGGTCGAAGACCTCGCGGGTGTAGGACCACTCGGTGTCCACGAGGGTCCCGTCGAGGTCGAGGAGCCAGGCGTCGTAGTCCGCCGGTCGCATCTGCTCCGGAGTAGGTGCGAGGGCGAAATGAGCCTTGCGGGGACTCAGGCCACCTCGATGGAACTCCCGAAGTACTTCGTGCTGACCCGCTCGACGGAGTCGTCCTTGAAGTCCGCGAGGTCGGCGGCGATGGACTCGCGGAGGGCCGTCAGGTACTCCTCGTCCGCCTCGAAGAAGCGATAGTCGACGTCCAGGACGGTGGCCCCGATGGCCGCCTCCGTGATTTCCCGGAAGTGATCGCGATCCGCGATCTCGCCGCGCCAGAGGTTGTCGCGGAAGAACCGCCAGCCGGCCTCGCCTGGCGTCGCGGCGGGGCGTGAGAGCCGCGTCTCGAACGTGTCCGGATCCAGTCCCACCCCCGGCTCCGGCTCCAGACGGAACGTCACCGCGAAGACGTACCTGGCCTCCATCAGCGTTCCTCGTCTGACAGTTCGGCCATCTCGATGTCCCGGTCCGTGATGCCCCCCTCCTCGTGGCTGGTGAAGCGCACGGTCACCTCCTCGTACCCGATCTCGATCGACGGGTGGTGGAACTCCGCCTCGGCGAGTTCGGCGACGTCAACCGCGAAGGAGACGCCGGCGAGGTAGTCGTCGAACTCGTACGTCCGGACGATCTCGTCACCCTCGCGGTGCCAGTCGGCAGGGAGTCGCGATTCGATCTCCTGATCGTCGAGTCGGGTCGCCATGTCCCCGGGTACGGGCGCCTCGGTCAAAAAAGGGCGGCGCTAGTCGTCCTCGGACTCGGTCGCTGCGGCCTGGGCGTCCTCCGTCGAACCCGGCGTCACGCCCAGCCGATTGGCGATCTCGGGGTCGTCGAACTCGGGGTCGAAGAGCCTGATCGCGGTCGCGATGGTCGACCAGTCGTCATCCTCGGCGGCGTCGCGCAGCGCGCGGGTCGGGGCCGCGAGCAGCTGGGAGACGAGCGAGTCGGCCATCGCCTCGACGACCTCGCGCTGGTCCGGCGAGAGGTCGCCGCTCGCCTCCAGTTTCGAGAGTGCCGTCTGGACCTCCCGCTGTTTGACGCGGTCGGCACCCTCGTACATGGCGGCGATCACGGCGTCGGCCCGCTTGCGTTTGATCTGGCTGGCGAGACGGTCGAACTCCTCGTCGATGATGTCCCGGACGGCCTCGGCGGCCGCGCTCCGACGCTCCCTGGTCGCGTCGGTGACCGCCTCGAGGTCGTCGAGGTCCCGGAGAGTCACGTGCGGGCTGTCGCCGACTGCCGCCGCGACGTCCCGTGGTTGGCCCAGGTCGACGACGTAGAGGTCGCCGGCGTCGGCGACCGTCTCCGTCCCGACCACCGGGGTCTCGGCCCCCGTCGCGGTGACGGCCACGTCCGCCTCGGCCAGCGTGGATTCGAGGGCATCGAGGCCCACGACGGTCGCGTCGACGTCGTGCACCCGCACGCGGTCCTCGGCGTTCTGTGGGGTCCGGTTGGCGACGACGATCTCCGCCACCTCGGAGCGGTCGAACGCCATCGCGGTGGAGATGCCCATCGCACCCATGCCGACCACCGCCGCGGTGACGTCCGCCAGGCCGTACTCCCGGTCGGCGAGTTCGACGGCCGCCGATCCCAGGGAGACGACGCCCTCGTTGATCTCGGTCTCCGTGCGCGCCCGTTCGCCCACGCGGATCGCCTTCGGGACCGCCTCCCCGAGCAGCGGCCCGATCGCGTCGGCCTCCTTCGCCTGATCGTAGGCGTCTTTCACCTGGCCGAGGATCTCGTCCTCGCCGACGACCATCGACTCGAGACCGGCCGCGACACGCATCAGGTGGCGGATGCTCGCCTCGTGGTCCATCAGCACGGCGTCGTCCTCGGAGAAGCCCGACGACGACAGTGCCGCGGTTCCGTCCGCTGCGTTCGACGTGACGACGTATACCTCGACGCGATGACAGGTCTGGAGCGCGAACGCCTCCTCGACGGCCGGGTCGGTCCCGAGCTCCGCCAACAGCGACTGTTCGGTGTCCCGTCTGGCCGCCTCCAGGTCGCAGACGTCGGCGTCGTCGTGGGCGATCCGGCCGCCGGTGACGACGTGTGCGTGTCGGTTCACGGTGCGATCAACTCGCCCTTCGCGGGCCCGATTCGAGGGCGTATTTCGGCTCCCCGAGGTAAAGTCTTCCGAAGCCAGCGATCGTTCCCGCCCGCCGGGGTCGATCGGCTCGCTGTATCACGGACGGACCTCTGACGCGGCGAACCGTAAGCGACCGGGCCGTTCCCGCGTCTCGAAGACGACGGCGAACGTGTTCGGTCACTCCGTGGGTTCCCCGTAGCCGTCCTCTGTCACGGCGACGACGTCGTGGCCGTGGTCGGCGATGGCGTCGACGATGGCCGCGTGCTCGTCCGTGCGCTTCCAATAGAAGACCACGTCGAAGGTGCCGTCGCGGAGGAGTTGCTGGCACTCCCAGACGAACTCGTCGTCCGCCAGTCGCCGTCCCTGAAACTGGCTCGCGGAGAACCGCGGATCGTCCTCCCCCGCGTAGAGGTAGGTGTCCGGGGTCGCGACCCGCTCGGCGATCAGGTCGCCGACGTCGCGTGTGAGTTCGTTCATGGCGGGTTCGTCCTCCCGGGGAATGTCCGTGTGGACGACGACCCCCTCGAGGGAGACGTCGCCCGGTTCGAGCAGGGAGACGGCCTGGTCGTAGAGGTCCGGATCGGCCGCGTCGGTCATGGCACCCCCTAGGCAGGGGGTCACTATACCACCTGTGGTTCGAAACGGGAACACTCTTTGTCGTCAGCGGCGTGTTTCCCGCCAATGCGAGGCTGGCTCCGCGGGCAGGTCCGGTCGGTCTACGAACGGGTGCTCCGTCGGGAGATATCGGGGGTCCCCACCCACGTGGCCGTCATCCAGGACGGCAACCGCCGGTACGCCCGCGAGCAGGGCGACGAGCCGACGGACGGCCACCGGGCGGGTGCGAAGACGACCGAACGCATCCTCGAGTGGTGCTCCGAACTGGGGGTGGAGGAACTGACCCTGTACGCCTTCTCCACCGAGAACTTCAACCGGCCGCCCGAGGAGCGCGAACACCTCTTCGATCTGCTCGAGACCAAACTGTACGAGTTCGCCGACGCGGACCGGGTCCACGAGGAGGGGGTCCGGGTCCGTGCCATCGGGGACGAGGAGCGCCTGCCGGACCGGGTGCAGTCGGCCATCGAGTACGCCGAGCGTCGCACCGGCCACTACGAGACGTTCACGCTCAACGTTGCGGTCGCCTACGGCGGCAGGACGGAGCTCCTCCACGCGGCACGCGACGTCGCCAGGGAGGTCGATCGCGGGGAGATCGCACCGACGGCCGTGACGACCGAGACCATCGAATCCCGCCTCCACGAGGGGGACGTCCGCGACGTCGACCTGATCGTCAGGACAGGCGGGGCGGAACGCACCAGCAACTTCCTCCCGTGGCACGCGAACGGGAACGAGGCGGCCGCGTTCTTCTGCACCCCCTACTGGCCGGAGTTCTCGAAGATCGACTTCCTCCGCGCGATCCGCACCTACGAGGCGCGGAAGGCGTCCTGGCGTCGAACCCGGGCACAGCGGGCGCTCGCCCTGGTCCGTGCGCTCGGCGACGAGGTCCGGGAGGCCCGCGCGGTCCTGGACCGGTTTCGCGACCACCTGCCGAAGGCCGAGCGCGAACGGGCGGAGGAGACCAGCGCCGACTGATCGGCCGGGCAGACCGGAGGGCGATGGACCGTGTTCCTCGCGATCACCGCCCGTACCGGCGCTGCCGGTTCTTGAACTCTCGAACCGCCCGGATGTAGTCCCGCTCCCGGAAGTCACGCCAGTTGACGTCCGTGAAGTAGAGTTCCGAGTAGACCGACTGCCAGATCATGAAATCGGAGAGGCGCTCCTCGCCGGTCTTGATGACCAGGTCGGGTTCGGTCCCGAAGACGAGTCTGGACTCGATCTCCTCCTCGTCGACGTCCGCGGGCGACAGTCGGTCGTCCGCCACGTCTTCGGCGATGCGCCGGACGGCGGTGGCGAACTCGTGCTTGCCGCCGAGGCCCAGGCTGATGCGGACCGGGGCCTCCGCCGGTTCGGTGTCGCCGGGCCCACGGATGGCGACGCTCCGGGGGAACGAGAGCGTCCCGAGTTCGCGCTCGAGGGTGTCCACGACGGCCTCGTCGAGGACGCTCACGTAGACCGTGACCCGCTCGGCACCGTACTCGAAGGCCCACCGGACGAATCGCTCAAGGGTGGCGTAGGCGCCCTGTTCGAGCAGGTCCCGTTCGGTGATCACCAGGGCGACGTGGCGGGGTGGATCGCCGCCGGTCCGCGACAGTCGCAGCGCCAGGTAGCGTTCGTAGAGGCCCACGTGTCACACTGACCGGTCCGGCGCCCTAAAACGCGCGGTCCCGACCCGTAGCCACCGTCCGGGAGCCGTCTCCGGGATCCTTAAGTACGGTCCGGCGAAATCGCCGGGTACGTGACGCGTCCGCTCCGTCGTTCCGCCGCGTTCTCGCTCGTCTCGGCGCTGTCGTTGGCGGCAGGCGTACTCGGGCAGTACGCACCGGTGCCGTTCGTCGTCGTGGCGGTCGTCGCAGCGCTGGCGTCCGGAGGGCGGTTCTTCGACCTCTTCGCCAACCGCCGGGACCGGAACGAGGGATCGCTGTACACGCTGCTCGCGTTCAGCCTCACGGGGGCCGGGCTGGCGCTGTTGATCCCGACGTTCGCCCTCCCGGTGTCGGTGTTCGCCGCGACCATGCTCACGGTCGGGTTCGGCGACCTCGGTCGGCGGCTGGTCCTCGAGTTCCGCGAGTCCGAGGTCGGTGGGGTGGCCGGCTTCGTCGTACTCGGCGGGACCGCCGCCTTCGGGGGGCAGGTGGTCGTGAACGCCCTCCACGCGACGGTGTCGACCGGCCTCATCCCCGAGTTCCTCTTCGTCGCCGCCAGTGCCGGACTGCTCGGTGCCCTGCTGCGCTCGGTGTTCGGTCCACGGGACGAGCCCCTGATGCTGGCGACCGTGGCGCTATTGCTCTGGCTGTTCGCTGACCTCGCGGTCGTCGTCAGCGGCGAACGGGTCCTCGTCGCCCTGGCGATCACGGTCGTCTTCGGCTACCTCTCCTACGCCCTCGAGGCCGCCTCCATCCCGGGAATGCTCACCGGCGTGTTCCTCGCGTTGCTCGCGGTGGTCCTGGGCGGCTACGGGTGGTTCGCCGTCCTCATCGCCTTCTTCGCCATCGGTGGGCTCTCAACGAAGTACCGGTACGACGAGAAACTGGCCCGGGGCGTCGCCGAACCGAACGAGGGTGCCCGGGGGTCCGGCAACGTCCTTGGCAACTCGCTCGCCGCGCTCTTCGCGCTGCTCCTGTTCGCCGCCCACGGCCGACTCCCGCTCCCGGGGGCGGCCTTCGCCGTGGCGTTCACCGGGAGCATGGCGACGGCGCTCGCGGACACGCTGTCGAGCGAAATCGGGGGCCTCTACGATCGTCCCCGACTGGTCACGACGCTCCAGCCCGTCGAACCGGGGACGGACGGCGCGGTGACCTGGCAGGGCGAGGTGGCGGGCCTCGCCGGGGCGGTGCTCGTCGCCGCGATGACGGTCGGCCTGTTCGCGTACCCACCGGTGGTCGGCCTGGCCGTCGTCGCCGCCGGGGTGGTGGGGATGACCGCCGACAGCCTCGTCGGCGCGACGATCGAGGGATCGGTCGTCGGGAACCAGGCCGTGAACTTCATCGCGACGACCGTCGGGGCCATCGCTGGAGGCCTGTTCTACCTGGTCCTCGTCGGGCCCTGATCTACCCCGTCCTCGTGGGGCCTGATCAGACGTCGGCGAAGGTCCGAACGCGGACGCTGGCGGGCTGTTTCACGAACGATCCGCGCTCGCTGCCGACGATCTCGTTCACGCCGCGCTGGGCCGCGACCTCCACGAGGCGCTGTGTGACCTCGTCGTCGACGACCACGATGGTCGGGACGTCGGCGGCGTCCCGGACGGCGGCGAAGACGTCCTCGGCGTCGATCTCCACGACGGAAGCACCCTCTCCGTCGAGCAGGCGTGCGAGGCCCTCGTCGGCCACGGCGTCCACGTGATCGGCGAGCGAGCGGACGCGGGGTTCGTCGTCACTGGCCGATTTCTCGGGGTCGACGTCCTCGTCCCCCGACGCCCGGTGGCCCTGCGATCCCGGGTGCCCGGCCGTCGCCTCCGGGGACTCCGTGTCGGTCGCGGACGTCGAGACGGGAGGTTCCGGGGTCGCGCTTCCGTCCGTCGCGGTGGCCGGTTCGCCCTCGTCCCACCTGCTCGCGGGGACCTTGTTGCGGAGTGCCCGGTCGACCTCGGCCCGTGAGAGGTCCTCGACGGACGTTCCCTCGGGGGCGAACGCGACGTAATCCACGTCGCCCACCTGGGAGAGTTCCCGCAGGATCAGATCGCCGCCGCGATCGCCGTCGAGGAAGGCCGTGACCGTGGTCTCCTCGGTGAGGGCCGCGATCGATTCGGGCACGTTCGTGCCCTCGACGGCCACGGCGTTCTTGATCCCGTACTTGAGGAGGGTCGTCACGTCGGCCCGGCCCTCGACGACCACGATCGCGTCGCTGGAATCGACGTTCGGGCCGGCCGGGAGGCCGTCGTACTCGGTGACGTCTTCGACGCGGACGCGCTCGCGGACCGCGTCGAGGATGGCCTCGCTGTCCATCGCCCCCTCGTCGAAGGCAGTCGCGAGGAGTTCCGTCGCCCGGTCCACGATCTCGCGGCGTTTGGCCGCCCTGACGTCTTCGATGTGCTCGACCTCGATCCGCGCGTGGGAGGGGCCGATCCGCTCGATGGCCTCGAGCGCCGCCGCGAGGGTGGCCGTCTCGACCCGATCGAGGCTGCTGGCGATGGTGATCTCGCCGACGGACTGTCCGCTCTCGTGGCGGACCTCGACGTCGATCCGCCCCAGTTTCGAGGACTGCTGGAGCGAACGGATCTCGAGGTCGTCGCCGAGGAGGCCCTCCGTCTGGCCGAACACCGCCCCGACGACGTCGCTTCGCTCGACGACCCCGTCGGCGACGAAGTCGGCGTGAATCAGGTATTTCGCCGTGTCCTCCATCGTCGTCCGGTCGTACGAACTACAGCTGGCCGCCGGAAATACCTGTCGTCGGGCGCGTCGAGCGACGGCCGGGAGACGGTGATCGAAGAGATTTTCTCTTCAGAAATGCACTTTGCACGGGAATAGTAACATATTAACCGCGTCAACACGAGAATCTATCTAACGATGCGGCGCAGATCACTCGCGTGGGCGACCGTCTTCGTCGCCCTCGCCGCGCTCGCCGTGCCCTGGTTCCTCTGGGGATCCGCGACCGTCGTCGCCGGGCTCCCCATCTGGATCTGGTGGCACGTGGGATGGCTCGTGCTGACGAGTGCAGTCTTCTACGGCTTCACCAGGACCGACTGGGGCCTCTGGATGGGGGTGCAATCGTGACCCCCGGCCTCGCGAGCGTCGGGGTGGAAATGGGCATCGTCGTCGGGTACCTGCTCCTGGCGCTGGGAATCGGCGTGCTGGCGTACCGGCTGACGGAGCGCACCGCAGAGGACTACTACCTGGCGAGCCGGACCCTGGGCACCGTCGTGCTGGTGTTCACCACGTTCGCCACCCTGCTCTCGGCGTTCACCTTCTTCGGCGGGCCGAACCTCTCGAACGCCGCCGGTCCCGAGTGGATCCTCACCATGGGGCTGATGGACGGGGTCATCTTCGGCATCCTCTGGTACGTGGTCGGGTACAAACAGTGGCTCATCGGCCGCTCGCAGGGGTACGTCACCCTCGGGGAGATGCTCGGGGACCGGTTCGGATCGACGACACTCCGGGGACTCGTCGCGGCCATCAGCCTCTTCTGGCTGTTCCCGTACGTGATGCTCCAGCAGATGGGTGCGGGAGCCGCGCTCGCCTCCCTCACCGACGGCGTCGTCCCGTACTGGGCCGGGGCGTTCCTCGTGACGGTGTTCATGATCGCCTACGTCATCCTGGCCGGGATGCGCGGCGTCGCCTGGACGGACACGCTCCAGGGCGTGTTCATGCTCGGAATGGTCTGGGCGGCAGTGGCGTGGATCCTCGCAGCCGTCGGCGGGCCGGCCGCGGCCACAGCCAACCTCGAGCGGGTCGCCCCCGAGTTCCTCTCGCTGGGCGGTGGCATCTACTCCCCGCAGTTCGTCATCTCGAAGGCGGTGGGCATCGCCTTCGGCGTCACCATGTTCCCCCAGGTGAACCAGCGCTTCTTCGTGGGCAAGAGCGAGACGGTCCTCAAGCGGTCGTTCGCGCTCTGGCCCGTGCTGGTCATTTTGCTGTTCGTCCCGGCGTTCATGCTCGGTGCCTGGGCGAAGGGGCTTGGCATGAGCGCCGAGAACGGCGACGTGCTGGCCCAGTTGCTGACGGCGTACAGTCCGGGCTGGTTCGCGGCCCTCGTTATCGCCGGCGCGCTCGCGGCCATGATGTCCTCCTCCGACTCGATGCTCCTCTCGGGGTCGTCGTATTTCACCCGCGACCTCTACCGGCCGTTCGTCGCCCCGGACGCGAGCGATCGGCGAGAGGATCTGCTGGGACGGATCGGCGTCGCCGTCTTCGCGCTGGCGGCCTTCGGGGCGAGTCTGTTCCGGCCCGGGACGCTGGTGCAGATCGGCGACACCGCGTTCGGCGGGTTCGCCCAGCTGGCACTGCCGGTGATCGTGGCGCTGTACTGGCCGCGGACGACGCGTGCCGGGATGCTCGCCGGCGTGGGCGCGAGCCAGGCCGCCTACCTCGCCTCCGTCTTCCTGCCGTTCGTCCAGTCCACCTACGGCGGGTGGGACTTCACCCTGATCGGCATGCTGATCGGCCTGGTCGTGACCGTCGGCGGTTCCGTCCTCACCAGCGCGGCCCCCGACGAGAACCGGACGGTCTACTTCGAGGGGCTGGGAGCGGACTGACCCGCCGCGACGCTGGAGGATTAATACACGCGCGCTCGAACCGCCACCCATGCAGACGCACATCGTCCCGGTCGGCTTCGACTACGACCGGCTCATCGCCCCGCTCGTCCGGGACCGCATGGACGTCGACCGCGTCGTCTTGCTCCAGGGCGCGGTCGGCAGCGAGGCCAACGTCGAGTACTCCGAGCGCATCGCGCGGAAGCTCGAGACTGACTTCGCCAACCTGCTCGGGGCCTCGACGGAGCGGATGACGATCGACGACGTCTACGACTACGACGGGGCCTTCGAGCGGGCCTTCGAGCGCATCAGCGCGGAACTCGACGCCGGCAACGAGGTCTGGGTGAACGTCTCCTCGATGCCCCGGACGGTGAGTTTCGCCTTCGCGACGGCCGCCCACTCGGTGATGGTCGAACGCGAGGAGGACCGGGACCGCATTCACACCTACTACACCGCCCCGGAGAAGTACCTGGAGACCGAACTCGCCGAGGAACTCCGCGAGGAGATCGACCTACTCGAGGATCTGCGGAGCCGGATGGACGAGGACGGCACCGTGACCGTCGACCCCGACGCCGTCGACGAGCGCCTCCGGACCGCCCGGGACCTGCTCGGGGAGTTCGACGAGCGCGGGTCCACCATCGGGGCCAAGGACATCGACGACGGCCACGTCCTCGAGTTGCCCGTCGCGCCCTTCTCGAACGTCAAGCCGTTCGAGGAGCTGATCCTGTTCACGCTCGGCGACCACGGGGAGTTCGAGAGCATCAGCGAACTCGCCGAGACCCTGGCCGACGAACTGGACGAGGAGTACACCGACAGTTTCCGCTCGAAGGTCATCTACAACGTCGATCGGCTCGGCCCGGGCGGCGTCGGCTACATCGAGCGGGAGGAACACGGGAAGTCCTATCGCATCAGCCTCTCGCGCGTGGGCCGGCTCTGGGTCCGCTCGCACTCCGCCGACTAGGCCCGCTCGCCGACCGTGTGCAATGTCCCACGGTCGCGCCGACGTAGACCGTCATGTGATCGACGAGCGGGGGCGTCGTGAACGTCCCGTCGAAGTGCTCCTCCCAGGCGAGGTCCCCGTCGATGGTCGGGGGCGACTCGGGGTCGGTGGCGTGGGTGCGCCAGTGCTCGTAGCCTGTGCGGAAGCCGAACAGCGAGAACCCACCCTCGCGGCTGACCCCCGGAAGCCGTAGCCCGTCGCGAGCAGGATGGAGTCGGGGACGGCGGGCGCGAGGCCCTTGTAGTCCTCCCCGTCGTGCCAGACGACGTCCCCGCCGCCATCGAGGACGTAGACGCCGTCGTAACCGGTGTTGACGACGACGCCCGCCGGAATGGCGAGCGGCTGGTTGCCACGGTGATAGGCCCCCGCTCGGTGGGTCCACTCCACGACGGCGTCCGTCGGGACCCGGGCGTCGGGATTGTACGCAGTGTTCGCGGCGTCGTACCCGTACTGGCGCCACCAGCGGGAGAGCGTGAGCGGTGGTGGCGCGGCCGACCGCTGACAGCCGGCGAGGGCACCCACCGCGCCGGTCGCGGTGGCGGCGAGGAATCGACGTCTGGAGGTGGTCCCGCCTGCAACCGACGGGTCTCGCGGGGAGGGCATACTCGGATCGACGGGCACGCCCGGGAAAAGCCTTCTCAGCGCCTCGAAATTTCGAGACGTTTCACGCGGGTAGCGAGGGCCAGGAACGTCGCCAGGATCGTGAGCGTGACCGCGGCAGCCGCGGCGAAGTCGTGGGCGGGAACCCCGTGGTCGATCGAACCCCCGACGTACTCCGCCCGGAGGAGGGTGTGGTGGACGTCGCCCAGGAACGGGACGAAGTAATCGACGACGTCGTTCAGGCCGTACCAGAGGACGGCGACGGCCACGGCGCGGACCGAGAAGGTCGCGTAGCGGTGGATCACGAACCCCTGTGCCGCCATCGCCAGGTGGCTCCCGATGAGGAAGAGGTACAGCCACAGCGCGAGGTCTCCCCGCCCGTTGAGGAACAGCTGGACGTACGGCGTCCAGAGGCCGAGTTTGAGTAGCCCGAAGAAGGCGAGCGCGTGCAGCCAGTCCGCCTCGCGGTCCAGTTCGTAGGCGATCAGCGAGCCCGCCGCGAAGAGCGTCGCCAGCGGGCTGTCCGGCACCAGCGGCAGTGCGAGAGGATCCGTCATCGCGAACTGGAAGCGGTAGTAGTAGAAGCCGAAGGCCGTCCCGAGCAGATCGATCGCGGCGACGAGCCACGCGAGACGGAGTCCCAGGTCCTCCAGCACGCGCGGCAGCGGTGCCACGTAGCGCGGGAGTGGATCGCGGTCCGGCAGGGACATACCGTGTCGGTGGTGGCCACGGGTGAAAGCGATACTGGTCGCGGCGAGCCCGTGCGAGTCACCGGGCGACCCGGCGCGACACTGTCGCGTCGATCGTCCCGGCCGGTCGTCCGACGGCCCTCGATTGACTATTCCGGCCGGTCGTCCGACGGCCCTCGATTAACTATTAGTGAGAGGCCGGACAATCCACGTGCGGATGTCAACCGACAGTACATCGGACGCAATCCCGCAGCTTCGATACCTGCTCCGGGTCGATCTCGACGAGGGGACGATCGACACCGAGGCGGTGCCCGAGGCGTACCGGGACCGGTTCATCTCCGGCAAGGGGCTCGGGGCGGCGCTGCTCGCCGACGAGACCGATCCGGGGGTGGACCCGCTCTCCCCGGAGAACCAGCTGTACTTCATGTTCGGACCGCTCACGGGGTACGCCCCGGGGACGTCCCGGTACGCCGCCGTGACGAAGTCGCCGCTCACGGGCACGTTCGTGGACTCATACTCGGGCGGGCACTTCCCGGCGATGACCCGGTACGCCCTGCCGGAGTACCTCGGCATCGCCTTCGAGGGGCGGGCCGACGAACCCGTCTACCTCGAGATCGACGAGGACGGTTCGGCCGAACTCCGGGACGCGAGTGACCTCTGGGGGATGACGACCGAGGAGACGGCCCGGCAGTTCGATGGCGAACGGACGAAGACCGCCGCCATCGGACCCGCGGGCGAGAACCGGGTCAGGTTCGCGACCATCTCGAGCGACGAGGGGACCCACCACGCCGGGCGGGGTGGCGTCGGGGCTGTCATGGGCGCGAAGAACCTGAAGGCGGTCGTCTCCCACGGTGGCGATCCGATCGACACGGACGAGATACGCGCGTTGAAGGGCGAACACACCCAGCGCCTCGGGACGAGCGACGGCACCGACTGGGCACGGAACGGGGGAACCCAGCTGGTACCCGACTGGACCCAGGAGATCGGGGCCCTGCCCTCGCACAACTGGACGAAGGGGACGATCGAAGACATCGACGACCTCAACATCGACGCGTTCGAGCCCGGCCACGTCGGCGTCGATTCCTGTTCGGGATGTCCGGTCGCCTGCGGCCACGTCACGGACTTCTCGGGAACCGACCTCGACGGGGCGTTCCCCGACGCCCACGTCGACTGGGGACCGGAGTACGAGACCATCGGCATGATGGGGGCCAACACGGACATCACCGACGTCACCGGCGTCACGGAACTCGCCCACACCGCCGACACCCTCGGAATGGACACCATCTCGCTCGGGAACGTCATCTCGTGGGCGATGGAGGCCGCGGAGAGGGGCTTCATCGACTACGACATCTCGTTCGGCGACGCGCAGGCGGCCAGGGACCTCGTGGAGATGATCGCCCACCGGGAGGGCGTCGGCGACGCGCTCGCCGAGGGGACCGCCAGGGCAGCGGAGCAACTGGCCGACGGCGCCCGGGAGGCCCGGGAGGCCGCCGTCGAGGTCAAGGGTCTGGAACTCCCCGCCTACGATCCGCGCGCGTCGTTCAGCATGGGGCTCGCGTACGCCACCTCCGACCGGGGCGCCTGCCACCAGCGCGCCTGGCCCATCGGCACCGACGCGCTCGGGGGCGAACGCGACCCGTTCGGGGTCGAGGGCCACGCCGAGGCGGTCATCGAGGAACAGGACGAGAACGCGCTGACCTACAGCATGGTCGCCTGCGACTTCACGGAGTACGACTACGACTACGTCGCCGAGTGGCTGAACGTCCTCGGCTACGACGTCACCCGGGAAGAACTCCAGACGGTCGGCGAGCGGGCCTGGAACATGACCCGGCTGTTCAACGTCCGCGAGGGCTTCGACCGCGAGGACGACACCATCCCGGAGCGGGTCACGGAGCCCATCGACGACGCCGGCCCGGCGACGGGCAAGTCCCTCGATCGAGCCACCTTCGAGTCGATGCTCGAGGAGTACTACGAGAAACGCGGATGGACCGACGACGGCGTCCCGACGGAGGAGACGCTCGCCCGCCTGGACATCGAGGACGTCGCGCCCGCGTCCGTCGCGGACTGAAGACCGGGTCGATCGCCGGATCGCGTCGGGAGAGTGACGCGGGCATGGGTTCGTGGTTTAATTCCTTAAACGCCATTTGACAGCCCGCCGTGCGGCGATTCTGCCGTCTCCGCGAGCGAGGGGGGTTCGCGCTCCACGTCCGACCGTCCCTGTCTGGTGGACACATTTATGTAGGTGGGTGGACTGTGAACTGGTACGATGTCGCACGACGACACGCCCGGGGCGACCGCGGGCGATCGAGTTCTTCCAGGGCACGTTAGCCCAGCGTAGCGAGTTCGAAACGGTCCGTATTTTCGACACGACACTGCGTGACGGCGAACAGACGCCGCGAACGTCGTTCGATTACGACGACAAGCGCGAGATAGCAGCGGTGCTGGACGAGATGGGGACCCACGTCATCGAGGCGGGGTTCCCGGCGAACAGCGAGGCCGAGTTCGAGGCCGTCCGGGACATCGCCGACGCGACCGAGACGACGGTCGCGGGGCTGGCCCGCGTGGTCGAGTCCGACGTCGAGGCTGCCCTCGACGCGGGCGTCGACATGGTGCACGTGTTCGCGTCCACCAGCGACGTCCAGATCGAGGACTCCATGCACGCCACCCGCGAGGAGGTACGACGGCGCTCGGTGGCGGCCGTCGAACAGGTGCGCGAGGCGGGCACGCCGGTCATGTTCTCGCCGATGGACGCGACCCGCACCGACAGGGACTACCTGGCCGAGGTGATCGAGGCGGTCGACGAGGTCGGCGTCGACTGGATCAACATCCCGGACACGACCGGGGTCGCGAGCCCGTCTCGGTTCGCCGACCTGGTCGCGTTCGTGGACGAGCGCACCGACGCGAACATCGACGTGCACACCCACGACGACTTCGGCATGGCGACGGCGAACGCCATCGCGGGCCTCGAGGCGGGGGCCGACCAGGTCCAGGTGTCCGTCAACGGGATCGGCGAACGGGCCGGCAACGCCGCCTACGAAGAGGTGGTGATGGCGGCCGAGAGCGTCTACGGTGCCGACTCCGGGATCGAC
Organism: Halanaeroarchaeum sp.; assembly: GCA_042216165.1. GTDB lineage: Archaea > Halobacteriota > Halobacteria > Halobacteriales > Halobacteriaceae > Halanaeroarchaeum. Next base: position 23,873 of record JBDGUD010000012.1, on the reverse strand, counting down.
ACGACCCGCATCACCGAGATCTCGGCGATGATCGAGCACCGAAGCGACGTCCCGGTGCCGGCGAACAAGCCGGTCGTGGGGGAGAACGCCTTCTCCCACGAGAGCGGCATCCACGCCGCCGGCGTGATCGAGAACGCCGACACGTTCGAACCGGGGGTCATGACCCCGGAGATGGTCGGCGCCGAGCGCAGCGTCGTCCTGGGCAAGCACACCGGGACCCACGCCGTCCGCCAGCACCTCGAGGAGGCCGGCTACGCCCCCACCGACGACGAGGTGCGGGCGGTCACGAAGCGCGTCAAGGAGTACGCCGCGGAGAAGCGTCGGGTGAACGCGGAGGACCTGCACCGGTTCGCGTCCGCCGTCGGCGTGGACGAGGCTCCCGAGCAGCACGAGGTGAGCGCGTGATGGTCCGTCGCGGTAGGATTTGTCCGACCGACAAGGTTAATGCATCGCCACGACGACGTGACGGGTACGATGCAGCCGCGTTCACCCCGTCGGGGCCGGTCCCTCGCCACCGGCGCGAGGGGGCGGCTCACGCTCGCTCGCCGCGACGCGAGCGGCGCGGCTGTCGGCATCGGGCGCATCGTAGGGGCGTAACGCCCCTCACTCACCCACTTTCTGACCGCAGTCCGTATCGTCCCCGACACCCGACAGCCACCCGACAGCACATGACACCGACCGTCACCCGAGCAGCACGACAGCATCGATGAGCGAACATCACCCGACCCCCATGCCAGCGGAATCGAACGCCGAGACGACGGCCACTGACGACGACGGCGTCGAGGTAGAGAGCGGCGCCGACGCGGTCATCGCCGCCCTCGAGGCGGCTGGCGTCGACACCACCTTCGGCATCCAGGGCGGCGCCATCATGCCGGTCTTCGACGCGCTGCACGACTCGAGCATCCGGCACATCTCGATGGCCCACGAACAGGGAGCCGCCCACGCGGCCGACGCCTACGGCATCGTCTCCGGCGAACCGGGCATCGCGATGGCGACCTCCGGCCCGGGGGCGACGAACCTCCTGACCGGACTCGCCGACGCCAACATGGACTCCGACCCCGTCCTGGCGCTGACCGGGCAGGTCCCCAAGGACATGGTCGGCAACGACGCCTTCCAGGAGACCGACACCATCGGGGTCTCCTCCCCGCTGACGAAGGGGAACTACTTCGCCACGGACGTGGAGACGGTCGGCGACGAGGTCGGCCAGGCCTTCGCGCTCGCCGCAGAGGGCCGCCAGGGACCGACCCTCGTCGACCTCCCCAAGGACGTCACCAAGAGCGAGACCAGCGGAGAACCGAGCGAACCGCGCGCCCCCGACACCCACGAGGTGCCGACCGCCGAGGCGGATCCCAAAGAGGTCGAGGCGGCGGCGCAGGCACTCGCGGCGGCGGAGCGACCCGTGATCCTCTCCGGCGGCGGCGTCGTCAAGGGCGAGGCGTCCGATGACGTTCGCGACTTCGCGATCGACCACGGCATCCCGGTCGTGACCACGATGCCGGGCGTCGGCACCTTCCCCGAGGACCACGACCTGGCCCTCGAGATGGGCGGCATGCACGGCACCGGGTACGCCAATATGGCCCTGAGCCACGCCGACGTCCTGCTCGGCGTCGGCACCCGGTTCGACGACCGGCTGACCGGCGACGTCTCGACGTTCGCCCCCGACGCCGAGGTGATCCACGTCGACATCGACCCCGCAGAGGTCTCGAAGAACGTCCACGCCGACTACCCCCTGATCGGGGACGCGGCGACGGTCATGCAACAACTCGCCGCGGCGATGCCGGCCTCGCCGGACGCGGCCGATTGGCGCGAGCGCACCCGGACCTGGAAGTCGGAGTACCCGATGGACTACGACACGCCCGAGGACCGACCGCTCAAGCCCCAGTTCGTCGTCGAGGCCCTGGACGAGGCGACCGAGGACGACGCCATCGTCACGACCGGCGTCGGCCAGCACCAGATGTGGGCCGTCCAGTACTGGACGTACACCGAGCCGCGCACCTGGGTGTCCTCGAACGGCCTCGGCACCATGGGCTATGGCGTGCCAGCCGCGATCGGCGCGAAAGTCGCCGCCCCGGACAGGCAGGTGATCACCTTCGAGGGCGACGGCTCGTTCCTCATGACCGGCCAGGAGATCTCGGTGGCGGTCCGCGAGAACCTGGATATCACCGTCGCCATCCTCAACAACGAGTACGTGGGGATGATCCGACAGTGGCAGGACGCCTTCTACGAGGGCAACCGGTACGAGAGCGAGTGGTCCTGGACGCCGGACTTCGCCAAGCTGGCCGAGGCCTACGGGGCCCAGGGACTGACCGCGATGTCGTACGACGAGGTCCCCGAAGTCATCGGGGAGGCGCTCGACTACGACGGCCCCTCGGTCGTCGACTTCCGGATCGATCCGGAAGAGGACGTCTATCCGATGGTCCCGAGCGGCGGCGCGAACGACCAGTTCGCCCTCTCGGAGGACCACCTGCAATGACGGGCGAGATGTCCGGCCCCGCACCGGCCGAACGGGAGCGACCGGAGGGCAAACGCAACGACCAGGGAATCCGGATCGACCCGGACGCGGTCGCCGAACCGGAGGCACAGCGGGTGGTCATCTCGGCGCTGGTCGACCACGAACCGGGGGTCCTGTCGAAGGTCTCCGGGCTGTTCGCCCGGCGCCAGTTCAACATCGAGAGCCTGGCGGTCGGACCGACCGCGAACCCCGAACTCGCCCGCATGACCATCGTCGCCGACGAGCCGACGCCCGGCATCGAACAGGTGAAACGCCAGCTCAGAAAGGAGGTGGCCGTCCACTCGGTGCGCGAGGTCGAGGGGGCCACCGAACGGGAACTGGCGCTCATCAAGGTCAGAGACGACGATCCCGCCGGCGTCGCCGCGGTCGCGGAGATGTACGGCGGCGAGGCGGTCCAGGCCGGCGGAGAGGTCGTCACGGTCGAGTTGACCGGCACGGAGGCACAGATCGACGAGGCAATCGAAGCGTTCCAGCGATTCGGCGTGCGAGAGGTCGCCCGGACGGGAACCGCCGCCCTCGCCGCCGGCACGGATCCGACAGCATGACGGACGACGCATTCACCCAACCGGTATATCACGACGACGACGCGGACAGCACGCATCTCGAAGCGAAGACGGTGGCCGTACTCGGTTACGGTAGCCAGGGACACGCACACGCCCAGAACCTCGCCGACAGCGGCGTGGACGTGGTCGTGGGCCTCCGCGAGGACTCCTCCTCCCGGGCAGCGGCCCGCGACGACGGGCTGGCGGTCGAGACCCCCGCCGACGCGGCGGCAGCGGCCGACGTGGTCTCGATGCTGGTCCCCGACACGGTCCAGCCGGCGGTCTACGAGGAGATCGAACCGCACCTCGAACCGGGGGACACCCTGCAGTTCGCCCACGGATTCAACATCCACTACGGGCAGATCGAACCGCCGGCCGACGTGGACGTGACGATGGTCGCGCCCAAGAGCCCGGGCCACCTGGTCCGGCGCAACTACCAGGCCGGCGAGGGAACGCCCGCGCTCCTCGCGGTCTACCAGGACGCCACCGGGGAGGCCACGGACGAGGCGCTCGCGTACGCACAGGCCATCGGGTGTGCGCGTGCGGGCGTCATCGAGACGACCTTCCAGGAGGAGACCGAGTCCGACCTCTTCGGCGAGCAGGCCGTCCTCTGTGGCGGCGTCACCAGTCTGGTGAAGACCGGCTACGAAGTGCTCGTCGAGAACGGCTACAGTCCCGAGATGGCCTACTTCGAGGTCCTCAACGAACTCAAACTCATCGTCGACCTGATGTACGAGGGTGGCCTCGAGGAGATGTGGAACTCGGTCTCCGATACGGCCGAGTACGGCGGCCTCTCTCGCGGCGACGAGATCGTCGACGAACGGGTCCGCGAGAACATGGAGGAGGCCCTCGAGGAGGTCCAGAACGGCGAGTTCGCCCGCGAGTGGATCGCTGAGAACCAGGCCGGACGGCCGGCCTACCGTCAGCGTCGCGCCGCCGAACTGGACCACGACATCGAGGACGTCGGCGAACGCCTCAGGGACATGTTCGCCTGGGCCGACGAGGCCGACCCAGCGGAGGTGCCAGCGGATGACTGACACGATGGACGAGGTGAGCCACGCACATCGGGAGGACCCGCGCAACGTGTTCGGCGAGATGTTCCGCCGGGGTCCCGACGCGACCGCCGACGGCGGCGAGTCCGCCGCACCGGCCGTGACGATGGCCGACGTGGACCACGAGGGGCCAAGCGGAACGGACGCCAGCGGCGTCTGGTCCCGTGGCCGCGTACCGGGCGCACACCGATGAGCGAGGGAACGCTCTACGACAGGGTCTGGGACCGCCACCGGGTCACCGAACTCCCGACGGGCCAGGACCAGCTGTTCGTTGGCCTCCACCTCGTCCACGAGGTGACGAGCCCCCAGGCGTTCGGGATGCTCCGCGAGCGCGACATCGACGTCGCGTTTCCCGAGCGGACCCACGCGACGGTCGATCACATCGTCCCGACGGACGACCGGACCCGTCCCTTCGACGACGAGGCCGCCGAGGAGATGCTCGAGGCCCTGGAGATCAACGTCCAGCGGGCCGGCATCGACTTCGCGGACCCCGACAGCGGGGACCAGGGCATCGTCCACGTGATCGGTCCCGAGCAGGGACTGACCCAGCCGGGGACGACGGTCGTCTGCGGGGACAGCCACACGGCGACCCACGGCGCGTTCGGCGCCATCGCCTTCGGCATCGGGACGAGCCAGATCCGGGACGTGCTCGCGACCGGGTCGATCGCCATGGAGAAACAGGACGTCCGGCGGATCGAGGTGACCGGCGAACTCGGCGAGCACGTCACCGCCAAGGACGTCGTGTTGACGATCATCGGCGAACTCGGCACTGACGGCGGCGTCGGCTACGTCTACGAGTACGGGGGGAGTGCCATCGAGGCCATGGACATGCACGAGCGGATGACCGTCTGCAACATGTCCATCGAGGGAGGGGCCCGCGCGGGATACGTCAACCCCGACGAGACGACCTACGACTACCTCGAGGGACGCGAGGCCGTCCCCGAGGGCGAGGCCTTCGAGGAGCGCAAGGCCTACTGGGAGGAGATCCGCTCCGACGACGACGCCTCCTACGACGACGTGGTCACCATCGACGGCGGGGCCATCGAGCCGACCGTCACCTGGGGCACGACCCCCGGGCAGACGGTCGGGATCAGCGAGCCGGTCCCCGACCCCGCGGACCTCCCCGCCGACAAGCGCGAACCGGCGGAGCGGGCGATGGACCACATGGACGTCGAACCGGGCGAGACCATGGAGGGCTACCAGATCGACGTCGCCTTCCTCGGGTCGTGCACGAACGGCCGACTGCCGGACCTGCGGGCCGCAGCGGCGATCGTGGAGGGCAACGAACTCCACCCGGACGTCCGCGGACTGGTCGTTCCCGGCAGCCAGCGCGTGAAGGCGGCCGCGGAGGCAGAGGGGCTCGACGACGTGTTCCGGTCGGCCGGCTTCGACTGGCGCGAACCGGGCTGCTCGATGTGCCTGGGCATGAACGACGACCAGCTCGTGGGCGAGGAGGTCTCGGCGTCCTCGTCGAATCGCAACTTCGTCGGCCGGCAGGGGAGCCCGGAGGGCAAGACCGTCCTCATGAGCCCGCAGATGGTCGCCGCGGCCGGAATCGCCGGGGAGGTCACCGACGTCCGCCGCCTCCCGGAGGTGATGGAGGCATGAGCGACGGGCGAGCGGACGAGCGAGACGGCGACCCGCCCGCGGAGCCGGTTCACGCGGTCAGCGGGACCGGCGTCCCCGTGCGCGGGAACGACGTCGACACCGACCAGATCATCCCGGCGCGCTTCATGAAGGTCGTCACCTTCGACGGCCTCGGCCAGTACGCGTTCTACGACCAGCGCTTCGACGACGACGGCGACCCCACCGACCACCCGTTCAACGACGACCGGTTCCGCGAGGCCTCAATCCTGGTCGTCAACGCCAACTTCGGGAGCGGGTCGTCCCGGGAGCACGCACCGCAAGCGCTCCAGCGGTGGGGCATCGACGCCATCGTCGGCGAGTCCTTCGCCGAGATATTCGCGGGCAACTGCCTGGCGCTTGGCATTCCGACGATCACCGCGGACCACGACGCGATCACCGCCCTGCAGGACTGGATCGAGGACAACCCCGACGGCTCCATCGAGATAGACGTCGCGGCGGAGACGGTCGCCTACGACGACGCTGCGATCGAGGGCGACGTGAGCGAGACGCACCGACAGGCGCTCACCGAGGGGACGTGGGACACGACCGCAGTGATGCGGTCCAACCTCGATCAGGTGCGAGAGACCGCCCGTGAGTTGCCCTACGTGTCCGAGGACGAGGTGTCGGCCTCCGAATGACCGACGATATCGTGGTCATCCCGGGCGACGGGATCGGCCAGGAGGTCGTGCCGGCAGCGGTCACGGTCCTCGACGCGCTCGACCTCGACCTCGCCTTCACCGAGGCCGAGGCCGGGGATCACGTCGCGGCGTCCGGCGACGACCCGCTCCCGGCGGAGACCAGGGACCTGGCGGGGGCCGCGGACGCCGTGCTCTTCGGCGCGGCCGGCGAGACCGCCGCCGACGTCATCCTCCCCCTCCGCAGCGTCGTCGACTCCTTCGTGAACGTCCGACCCGCCAGGACCTACCCGGGCGTCGACGCCGTCCGCCCCGAGACGGACGTCGTCTTCCTCCGGGAGAACACCGAGGGCGTCTACGCCGGCCACGAGGACCGGCTGACCGACGACGTGAGCACGCTCACCCGCGTGGTGACGGACGACGCGTCCCGGCGGCTGGCCGAGTACGCCTGCGAGTACGTCGCAGAGCGGGGCCTCGACGGGTTCACGATCGCCCACAAGGCCAACGTGATGCGGGAGACGGACGGTCGGTTCCGGGACGCGGTCCGCGACGTCGCCGACGACCGCGGAGCGGCCGTCGAGGAGGTGCTCATGGACGCCCTGGCGATGCACCTCGTGCTCCGGCCCGGGGACTACGACGTCGTCGTCACGCCGAACCTCGCGGGCGACGTGCTCTCGGACCTCGCCGCGGGCCTGGTCGGGGGCCTGGGACTGCTCCCGAGCGCGAACGTGGGTCCGGAGCGGGCGCTCTTCGAACCGGTCCACGGGACCGCGCCCGACATCGCCGGGCAGGGGGTCGCGAACCCGAGCGCGACGGTGCTCTCGGCGGCGATGCTCGTCGAGTACCTCGGCTACGACGACGCCGGTTCCCGGGTCCGAAGCGCCGTGGAGACCGTCCTCGCGGAGGGCCCGCGGACCCCCGACCTCGGGGGCGATGCGACGACCGACGAGATGACCGACGCCGTCGTCGCCGCCCTCGACTAGGCTATCCAGCCAGTTCTGCCAGCAGGAGCAGGACCTCGGGCGCGACCAGCAGCGCCAGCCCGACGAGCATCACCAGGGCCGGCACGAGGAGCAGGCCCACGTCGGTGAACAGCCAGAGGCCGACGCCGACGAGCAGGACGACGAGTCCCAGCAGCCGCAGCAACCACGTGAACAGTCCCTCCAGACCGAGGTCTGCGAGGAGGTCGACGGCGTCGAGTATCTCGTCCATGCGGCACCGACTGCGGGCCTCGATCCCCGATAGACTTTCGGTCGGTGACAGGTCCCGGGTCACTTCCGGAGGATCGTGGCACCGTCGCCGATCGACGACGTGTACGCGCGCGCGTCCACCCCGCGTCCTTCGAAGGCGTCGATGGTGGCCGACGCCACCGCGCGCTGGCGTCCCGGCCGCGTGACGGCCAGGAGCGCGGGGCCGGCCCCCGACACCGTCACCCCAGTCGCCCCCGCCGTCCGGGCGGCGTCGATGGCGTCGTCGTAGCCGTCGATCAGGTCCGCCCGCGCCGGCGTCACGACGGATTCGACCATCCCGCGGCCGACGAGCGCTGGATCGTTGCGGTACATGCCGATCGTGAGCGTGGCGGCGCTCGCGACGGTCTCGACCATGTCGTCCATGGACAGCGTCTCCGGCACCACCCTGCGGGCGTCCCTTGTGGAGACGACGATGTCCGGGAGGACGGTCACGAGCGGGACCGACGCGGGCACCGACTCGACGCCGTCGTCGCGGACCACCGTGAAGCCACCCAGGATGGCCGGCGCGACGTTGTCGGCGTGGGCGGTCCCGGAGACGGCGGCCTCCCCCTCCGCGGCGACAGTGACCAGGTCGTGATCCGAGAGCGAGCGGTCGTAGAGCGCGTCGAGTGCGACCGCCGTGGCGGCGGCGCTGGCCGCAGAGGACCCGAGACCGGACGACGGCCGGACGCCCTTGTCGATCCGGATGTGCGCCGGCGCGTCGAGTTCGCGGGCGACGACGCCGGCGGTGTTCTTCCGCGGGTCCGTCGGGATGTACTCGCTGCCGACGCCGGTCACCTCGATGGTCGTCTCGCTGGCGCGTTCGACCGTGACGACGTCCGCCGGCCGGTCGAAGGCGACGCCGAACACGTCGAAGCCGCTCCCGAGGTTCGCGCTCGTCGCCGGCGCGCGGACGGTTACCATGCCCACGAGTAGCGGTGGTGGGGGCCAAAAGCGTAGCGAAGCCAGCGCCGGTGGAAGGGGCTGGGGCATCGACCGTAACGGTAAACCGCCGGGGTCGCGGAGTGCCGGGCATGATCGCCATCGTCGGCGGCGGCATCGCGGGCCTCGCCGCGGCCTATCGGCTCCAGCAGCACGGGGAGTCGGTCCACGTCTACGAGGGGTCGGCCCAGATCGGGGGGCTCGCGGCCACCTACGAGACCGCGGGCGACCGGATCGAACAGTACTACCATCACCTCTCGAAGACGGAGGAGACCATCGTCGAGTTGATCGACGAACTCGGACTTGGCGAGGACCTCCGCTGGCCGATCGGCGGGGACGCCTACTACGTGGACGGCGTGGTCCATCCCCTCGACACCATCTGGGAGATCGCCGCCTACCCGCACATGAGCCTGTACGACAAGTTCCGCCTGGGGATGCTCGTGCTCGGGGTGGATCTGCGTGGCGGGATCCCGACGACTGGCACCTACGACGACCTCGAGGCCTTCGACGACGTACCAATCCGCGAGTTCGTTATCGAGCACACGACGCGAGGGGTCTACGAGAACTTCTTCGAACCCCTCCTCGAGGCCAAGTTCGGGTCCCGCCGGGAGGACGTCAGCGCCGCCTGGCTCCTGGGCCGGGTGCGGTTCCGGGGCGAACGCGACCTGCTCCGCGGGGAGCCCCTGGGCTACCTCGACGGCGGGTTCGGCCGACTCCTGGACGCGCTTCTGGAGGCGGTCGGCGAGGGGAACGTCACGCGCAACGCGCGGGTGACGGACGTCCGGCTCGAGGACGACGCCGTCGATGGCGTGACGGTCGAACACGACGACACCGAGGAGGACGTCGATGCCGAGGCCGTCGTCGTGGCGGCGATGCCGACCGTCCTGGAGTCGTTGACGGGGTACGAGTGCGACATCGACTTCCAGGGGACGGTCTGCTCGGTCATCAGCCTCGAGGAGTCGCTCACCGACACGTACTGGCTCAACATCGCCGACGACGCCCCCTTCGGCGCGCTCATCGAACACACCAACTACGTCGACGAGTCCCACTACGGCGGGGAACACCTCCTCTACGTCCCGAAGTACGTGCAGTCGGCGGACGACGAGGTCTGGCAGATGGACGACGACGCCGTCGAGGAGCACTGGCTGCAGGGCATCGAGGACCTCTTCCCGGACTTCGACCGGTCCTCGGTCAACTGGATCGAGACCGCCCGCAACCCCCGGACCGCCCCCGTCTACGAGCGGGGCTACCTCGACTCGATCGTGCCCTACGACCTCGGCGAGGACGTCGCCCCGGGCGTCTACTACGCCGGAATGGGATCGCGCGCCCAGTACCCGGAGCGGAGCCTGAACGGCGGCATCGTGGCCGGTTACGAGGTCGCCGACCGGATCGCGGACTGAGCGGGACTTTTTACGGGATGCCGAACGATCCCCGTGTATGGCGCGCGAGATCACGCACGAGGCCACGGGACCGCGATACCTCACCGAGGATGACCTGGACGAGGAGAAGGGCGACGTCGCCATCTGCATGTGCGGTCTCTCGGCGGAGTACCCGTTCTGCGACGGCTCGCACCGGGCGACCGCCGACGAGGAGTCCGGGGTCCGGTACAAGTACGAGGGCGACGACGACGAGAATCCGCGGCACGAGATCGCCGAGGTGATCTTCGCGGACGACCGGGACCACGAAGTCTAACGTCGGTCGGACCCTACCTGGGCCATGGCACGGACGCTGACCGACGACGTTCGGTGGATCGACCTGGGCTCGGTCAACGCCTACCTCGTCGACGCCGACGTCCTCACCCTGGTCGACGCGGGGATGCCCTGGCACGCGGACGACGTCCGGTCGGCGATTCGCGAGACGGGCGCCGACCCGGGGGACGTCGGCAGGCTCCTGGTGACCCACTACGACCCGGACCACGTCGGCGGGATTCCCCGACTCGCGCTCGGGGACGTCCCGGTTCACGCGGGCGAACGAGACGCCGACCTGGTGGCCGGCCGGCGACGTCCGCGCCTCGACACGTGGAAGGGGTTCACCCAGCGGATCAGCCGGGTGCTCCACGACGCCGTCGAGGTCCCGGTCACGCCGGTCGCCGACGGGGACCGGATCGGCGCGTTCGAGGCGGTTCACACCCCCGGCCACACGCGGGGACACACGGCCTACGTCGCCGACGACCTGGACGTCGCGTTCGTCGGCGACCTGGTGACCAGCGACGGTGGCGACCTGTCGCCAACGCCCTGGTACCTGAGCGCGGACACGGACGCCGCAGCGGAGAGCATCGCCCGCCTTGCGGAGCGGGTCGAGGGAATCTCGGTCGTCGCCCCTGGCCACGGCGAGCCCGTGACGTCGGACGGCGGAGCCGCGCTGGCCAGCCTCGCGACCTGACGCGCACAGCCGGCAGCGACTGCTGCGACCGAAACGTCGGATCTCCGCTCGCGAGTGCCTTCAGTCTACCTTGTTCGGCCCGCTGAGACAGATAGCAACCCACTTTAGGGCCCGTTTCCTTGTTCGTAGGTATGAGCGCGTCGTTCGTAATAGTCGGCGACGGGATCGCCGGGAGTTCGGCCGCGGAGACACTCAGGGAGGCCGATCCCGACGCCGACATCACCGTCATCACGGACGAGGGCGAACCGCTTTACAACCGCATCCTGATCAAGGAGTACGCCAAGGGCAAGCTCCCCGAGGCGCCCGTCGCCATCCACGAGGAAGACTGGTACGAGGACCGCGACATCGACCTCCGGTTGAACACCCTCGTGACCGACGTCAGGCCCGACGCCCACGAGGTCCAGACCCACGACGGCGAGGTGCTGGCGTACGACCAGCTGCTCGTGGCGACGGGCGGCACGCCGATTCAGCTCCCCGTCCCGAACAGCGACGCCGACGGCATCGACCACTTCTGGACCTTCCAGGACGCCCGCGAGATCCGCGACCACGTCGAGGACGCCGACGACGCGGTCATCGTGGGGGCGGGCCTGCTCGGGATCGACCTGGCCGCCATCGCGGGCCACCAGGACGTCGAGAACGCCTGGTACATCATGCGCGGCAACCGCTGGTGGCGCTACGCGCTGAGCCTCGACGGCGCGGAGATCATGCACGAGGCCATGCGCGACCTGGGCGTCGAACTCGTCCTCGAGAGCGGGGTCGAGGAGTTCCGCGTCGACGACGACGGCCACGTGACCGGTACGGTCGACGCCAACGGCGACGTCTACCCGACGGACTGGGCGAGCGTGGCCATCGGTCTCAACTTCAACGTCGAGTTGCTCCAGGGGACCGACGTCGTCCTCGAGGACGGCATCCACGTCGACGAGACGATGCGAACCGCCGAACCGGACATCTACGCGGCCGGGGACATCACCCAGTTCGAGGACCCGGTCATCGGCACGCGCGCCCAGAACGGTTCCTGGGGCTCCGCCAAGGAGCAGGGCACCGTGGCCGCCCACGCGATGCTCGAGGACAACGGACAGGACGTCACCGCCGACCCCTTCCGGTGGGTGTCCTCGTACTCGATAACCCACTTCGACTTCCCGTTTCTCTCCTTCGGCCAGCCCACCATGGGCGACGACGACGCGGAGCGCAAGTACTCCGACACGGAGTGGCGCCGGCTCACCTTCCAGGACGGCCAGCTGATCGGCGGCGTGCTCATCGGCGACCTCTCCCAGCAGTCGAAGTACAAGAAGCTCATCCTCGAAGAGGCCCAGGTGGCCGACCAGAAGGACGTCCTCCTCCAGGAGTCCTTCGAACTCGAGGAACTGGACCTCGCGGAACCCATCGAACAGTAACCCGACCCCGGGTTTTCTCGCAGTCGCGGCCGGTGGCGACAGGTTTATGCAGGGCCATGGTATTTGTTATCATAGCCCACATCGGGCCGAGGAACCGCATGACACCGACACTCCGCGCGCACGAAATCGAGGACGTCCCCGCAGGCACCCGCGTGCGACACTACGACGAACTGGCAGAGGACGCAAAAGAGACGTTCCCGTCCGTCGCCGACGGGGGGACGACGGTCGTCTCGCCGGAACTGGCCACGCGTTTCCGGGACGGCGAAGTCGTGAAGTTCACGCGCTATTACCGGATCGAGGTCCTCGAGGACGCGGTGCGCGCCAGGGCGAACTCCGGGTCCTGACCGGACCGAAGCCGTTTTCCTCGAACCGCCCCGAGGGGCGGACATGAGTAACCCAGGCGGCGAGGGGGAGATGACGCTCGCCTTCGAACTGGCCGCGTTGCAGTCGCTGGCGAAACCGAGCACGGCCTTCGCCAACGCGCGCCAGTGGACGCGGTACACCGGGGTCGTCTCGGACGAACCGACCTACGCGGTGACGAACTACACCCGCAAGCGCCGGATCCGCCAGGACTTCTTCTCCGGCCCCAAGGGGAAACGCGAGACCCTGGAGAACGTCCGGGAGCAGTTCGAATCCGACCGCTACGTGCTCGTCGGGACCGGCGAGGAGGACGAGCGGCTGGCCGAGGAGGCGGACTGGGAGTACCTCGACGTCACCGAGGCCGCTGCCGCCGCGGAGTGGGACCTCGCCGAGGACGTGGACGAGCCCGAGGAGCAGGTCCGCGACGACTGGCCCTGACCGGGACGACGGCAGTCCGGGCCGGACCCGCGAGCCTTTTCCCTGCCGCACCGATACGGTGAGGCGATGGCCCATCCAGGCGTGCCCGGCGAGACGGAAGACGACGCGGTCGAGCTCCCGTGTGGCCGAGCGGTCCCGGCGTCCGACATCCACCTGGGCATGCGCGAGTACGACTGCGCCTGTGGCGACGCCCACGCGGTCGTCCTCGACCCGCACCCGCTCTCGCGGTTCGTCCCCGAGGACATCGCCGACTCGCTCCGGGCCGCCATCGAAACGAGCCCCGACGACGAGTTCGAGGAGTTCACCACCGCCCACCTCATGGGCTCGCTGCTGGAAGAGCACCCGGAGGAGGTCGCGGTCCACGACGCCGCCGCGAACGGCAACGTTGGCTACGCGCTCTGCTGGGTCGCGGGCTGGGACGCCCGGACCCTCCACGAACGGGTCGTCGACCTCGTCCTCGACCTCATGGAGCACGCGGTGAGCCACGCCGACGACGAGGACGCGACGGCCGAGTTCGAGGAGACGATGGCCGATTTCGACGTCGAGGCGTTCGTCGAGGAGTACCGGGACGTCCGGGACTTCGAGGACGAATGGGACGATCCCGTCTGAGCGCGGATCGACCCGAATATTGATTGCACTCCCGACCGCCCACCGGTCCATGGGGAGTCTCGACGTGGCGGACGGGTTCGACGTGCACGAGTACCGGGACGGGCTCAAATTGCTCAAACAGGACGCCGACTCGATGCACCTGGAGAACCACGGGGACTTCGAGTGCCCGGCCTGCGGGGAGGTCTTCGATCGGCTGTTCGTCACGGAGGCCGACCAGGTGACGTTCTCGAGCTCGCCGAACGGACCGATCTGTCTCCAGCGGACGCCACGGGAGTTCCTCGTCATCACCCACTGAGGGACGGGGCCGTCCTACCGGGGTCGAATCGCCATCTCGTAGGTGTCACCACGGAACCGGACGGTCGCGTCCTCCGCGAGGTCGCCCGTCCCGATGGCACCGGTCCGGGTCTCGATCACGACGGCGTCCGTGTCCGACGCGACGAGGCCGATCGCACACCGGAGGACGTCCTGGCGAAGGACCTGTTCGGCGATCAGACGGTCGGCGGCGGGGTCGTCCGGGACGCGGGTCACGCGGAAGGAAACGGTCTCGCCCGACGAGGCCGGCAGGCGAGCGTACCGGGTCGCGCCCTCGCGCCGGACCTCCGAGAGTGACGGCAGGGGGGGTCACCGCGAGGGCGTCCCCGGAGAGCGCGAAGCGAGTCGCGAACGCGGTCCGTTCGTCGTCTCCGTCGAACCGGCCGCCGACCGCGAAGGCGTACTGGCCCGCGCCCAGGCCCAGCAGGTGGAGGTCCTCGGTGGCCTGGACGGCGGGAATCGGTCTCGGGAGATCGGTGTCGTCCGCCACGAGATGCCAGGTGTGCGAATCGCCCGGGGCCAGCACCATCGCGGGTTCCGGCCAGAACGCGGGTGCCACGTGGTACCAGTCGCCGTCGACCCACTTGTGCAATTTCCACGCGTAGAAGTTGGTGGTGAAGCGGACGGTCCGCGCGTTCGTCAGGGTGAAATCGACGCGGGCCCGAGGCAGCGACGCGGTCTCGTGAGACGGGACCATCGCCATCGACGCCCCGTCGCCGGGGCCACAGACCACCGCACCGTCCCCGTACTCGGGACACGGCGGCGGATCGCGCTGGGGCGGAATCGGCGTGATCGTCGTGCCGGGATCGTCCCCGTCCGACCCGGGCGAGGAGAGACACCCGGCGAGTCCGATCGTCGATCCGATGCCGGCGAGGAGGGCACGGCGACGCATGCCGGAGACGAGGTCGCCGTCGGCCTTCTCGGTTGTGGTAGGTCAAACGCCCGTGGAAACGTTACGAATATCGAAATCGATCTGCGATAACTGCAATCTTTCGTCGGACTTATTACGATGTGCGGATTTGATGCGGCTAGAATGTCTGACGACCGGACCGTCCTCCTCATCGGCAGTGGCCCAATACAGATCGGACAGGCGGCGGAGTTCGACTACTCCGGTGCGCAGGCCTGCCGCGCCTTGCAGGAGGAAGGCGCCCGAGTCGTCCTCGTCAACTCCAACCCGGCGACCATCATGACCGACCTGGAGATGGCCGACGAGGTCTACATCGAGCCGATCACCACCGAGGCCATCTCGGAGATCATCGCGAAAGAGCGTCCGGACGGGGTCATCGCCGGTCTCGGGGGGCAGACGGGGCTGAACGTCACCGCCGAACTCGCCGAGGAGGGGGTCCTCGAGGAGTACGACGTCGAGATACTGGGGACGCCGCTGGACACCATCTACGCGACCGAGGACCGCGATCTGTTCCGCAAGCGGATGCACGAACTCGACCAGCCGGTCCCCCGCTCGACGACCATCAGCCTCGACGAGGGCGAGTCGGTCCAGGACCTCACCGCCGAGGGCCTGGGGGACCGCGTGGAGGCGGCCGTCGACGCCGTCGGCGGCCTGCCCGTCATCATGCGCACGACCTACACCCTCGGTGGCTCCGGCTCCAGGGTCGTCGAGGACATGGACGTCCTCAAAGACCGTGTGCGCCACGGCCTGCGGCTCTCTCGCAACGACGAGGTGCTCATCACCGAGTCCATCGAGGGCTGGGTCGAACTCGAGTACGAGGTCATGCGCGATGCGGGCGACTCGACGGTCATCATCTGCAACATGGAGAACATCGACCCGATGGGCATCCACACCGGCGAGTCCATCGTCGTCACGCCCTCGCAGGTCATCCCCGACGAGGGCCACCAGGAGATGCGCGACACCGCGTTGAAGGTGATCCGCGAACTCGGCATCCAGGGCGGCTGTAACATCCAGTTCGCCTGGCGCGACGACGGCACCCCCGGCGGCGAGTACCGCGTCGTCGAGGTGAACCCCCGGGTGTCGCGGTCCTCGGCGCTCGCCTCGAAGGCGACCGGCTACCCCATCGCCCGCGTCACCGCGAAGGTCGCCCTGGGCAAGCGCCTGCACGAAATCGAGAACGAGATCACCGGCGAGACGACCGCTGCGTTCGAGCCGGCCATCGACTACGTCGTCACCAAGGTCCCGCGCTGGCCCATCGACAAGTTCCCCGAGGTGGACTTCGAACTGACGACCGCGATGAAGTCGACCGGGGAGGCGATGGCCATCGGGAGGACCTTCGAGGAGAGCCTGCTCAAGGCCTTGCGCTCCTCGGAGTACGTCCCCTCCGTCGAGTGGGACGACGTCGAGGACGCCGACCTCGAATCCGAGTACCTCGAGCGCCCCTCGCCCGACCGTCCCTACGCCATCTTCGAGGCCTTCCAGCGCGGGTACACCGTCGAGGAGATTCGCGACCTCACCGACATCCGCGAGTGGTACCTCGAGCGCTTCGAGCGCGTGGCCGACGCGGCGGTCGCGGCGGCGGACGGCGACCTGGAGACGGCGGCCGAGACCGGATTCACGAACGCCGAGATCGCCGACATCGCGACGTCCGGTGTGCCCGACACCGCGTCCCGGGGCGGCGTCCGCGAGGGGAGTTCGGCGGACGCGGCCGAACCCGTCACTGACGGCGCTGGCGACATCGTGACCGTGGGCGACGTCGAATCGTCCACGCCGGACCGCACCTACAAGCAGGTCGATACCTGCGCGGGCGAGTTCGCGGCCTCGACGCCGTACTACTACTCCGCCCGGTCGCTCGGCAGCACCCACGACGAGGTGCAAGCAGACCGCGACGCCGAGAGCGTCGTGATCGTGGGGGCCGGTCCGATCCGGATCGGTCAGGGCGTCGAGTTCGACTACTGCACCGTCCACGCGGTGCGGGCCCTCAGGGAGGACGGCGTCGACGCGCACATCGTGAACAACAATCCAGAGACCGTCTCGACCGACTACGACACCTCCGACGGCCTGTTCTTCGAGCCGATCACCGCCGAGGAGGTCGCCGACGTCATCGAGACCACCAACGCCGACGGCGTCATGGTCCAGTTCGGCGGGCAGACCTCGGTCAACGTGGGCGAGCCACTCGAGGCGGAGATCGAACGCCGGGGGCTCGACTGCGAGCTGCTGGGCACGTCGGTGGACGCGATGGACCTCGCCGAGGATCGCGACCGGTTCAACCAGCTCATGGACGAGAAGGGCATCGCCCAGCCGCGCGGCGGCTCGGCAACCAGCGAGGAGGAGGCCATCGAACTGGCCCACGACATCGGCTACCCGGTCCTCGTCCGGCCGAGTTACGTCCTGGGGGGCCGGGCGATGGAGGTCGTCTACAGCGACGCGGACCTCCAGCAGTACATCGAGGAGGCGGTCCGGGTCTCCCCCGACAAGCCGATCCTCGTGGACGAGTTCCTCGAGGACGCGGTGGAGGTCGACGTCGACGCGGTCGCGGACGGTGAGGAGGTCCTCATCGGGGGGATCATGGAACACGTCGAGTCGGCCGGGGTCCACTCCGGCGACTCCTCGGTCGCCATCCCACCACAGTCACTCGGGCGGGACGTCAATCGGCGGATCCGCGAGGTCGTCGAGGACATCGCCGACGCCCTCGACACGGTGGGCCTGTTGAACGTCCAGCTGGCGGTCAAGGACGACACCGTCTACGTGCTCGAGGCGAACCCGCGCTCATCGCGGACGGTGCCCTTCGTCTCGAAGGCAACGGGGGTCCCCATCGCGAAGATCGCGGCGAAGGTGATGGCGGGGACCTCACTCGCCGACCTCGACGTCACCGAACAGGTTCCGGAGAAGGTGAGCATCAAGGAGGTCGTCCTCCCCTTCGACCGCCTCCCCGGGTCGGATCCCACCCTCGGGCCGGAGATGAAGTCGACGGGCGAGGTCATGGGCACGGCGGGGTCGTTCGGCAAGGCCTACCAGAAGGCCCAGATGGCCGTCGGCAAGCCGATCCCGCTGGAGGGGACCGCGATGGTGGACCTTTCCGACGACGAGTTCCCCGACCCCGAGAGCGAGGCTGGCAAGGAACTCCTGGAGGGGTTCGCCGAGCACTTCGCCATCATGGACTTCTCGGACGACGAGACGTTCGCGGAGGCGATCCGGCGGGACGAGATCGACCTCATCATCTCGCGCAACGAGGAACCACTCAAGGTGGCCGTCGAGGAGGAGATAACCTACTTCTCGACGTACCCCTCCGCGAAGGCGGCCCTCGAGGCGGTCGAATCCGCCGACGAACCACTCGACGTGGAGTCGATCACCGGACGCCACAAGCGCGAGGAGTACTGGGGCCAGCCGAAGACCGAGTAATCAGTAGTGCTCGTGGCCGGCGGTCTCGCCGGGATAGGCCTTCTCACCTGCCTCGATCGGGACGTCGAGCCAGTTCTCCGTGGGGATCAGGGGGCACTCGTAGGCCTCGTTGTACGCGCAGGTCGGGTTGTACGCCTCGTTGAAGTCGAGGACCCACTGTGAGTCCACCTGGTCCGCGCCGTACTCGAGGTCGAGGTACCGGCCGGCACCGTAGGTCTCCTCGCCGTTCGTCTCGTCGCGGAACGGGACCCAGAGGTGGTCCTCGTGTTCGTCGCCCTTGAACGCCTGGAGAGTGACCTCCTCTCCGTTTACCTCGAACCGAAACTCGCCCCAGACCAGGTACTCGCGCTGGCTCCCGGTCGTGGTCTCGACGGTGATCGAGTCCTTCTCCTCGTGTTCGTGGAGCGTGAGGACGTATCGCATGTCCTCGTCGACGGGGAAGTACTCGAGACCCGGGAAGTCCTCGCGTTGCTCCGCCGGAATCGGCGACCGCGGATTGTTCCCGAAGTACTGCTCCTTCTGCGAGCGCTCTTCGCGGAGCCGCTCTGCGTAATCACTCGACATACTGCACTGTACGCTCGCCGACGGACAAGAAAGGACAGGTCGCGGACGAACCCGACGGGATCCCGTACCGGCGGCGGGTTACCTGGTCGTGAGCCGACCGACCCGGTCGCGAAACCGGTCCGATACCGCCTCGCGCAATCGCCCCGGGTCGGTCTCGTCGTTCGCGTTGACGAGGACGAGAGCGCCGTCCGCCTCCCCGTAGACCCGGTGGAAGTCGTAGACCATTCCGTACCGGTCCACGTCCGATGGGACCTCCCGACGATCGCCCAGGAAGTCGATCTGCCGGTCCACGTTGTACTCCACCAGGCGATTCACCGCGACGGACTCCGGCATCGACGGGTCGACGACGCCAGCCTCGTGGGCCCCCTCGACGACCGGAGACAGCAGTTCGACATCGTGCCGGATGCCCGGCGGTTCGTCCAGGCCGTGGCGGTGGGCGGCCAGCGCGGCGGTGATCGCCCCACAGCCCGTGTGGCCGACGACGATGACTGTCTCGGTCCCGGTGTGCTCGATCGGGTACAGCACGCTCCCGTCCACGACGAGGTCGCCGTCGACGGGTTGCCACACCCGGTTCCCGATCGTGCTGGGCGTGAACAGGACCCCCGGTCCCTCGACGGCGAGCATCCCCTCCTGTGAGACCCGCGAGTCGGCACAGGACATGGACACGTAGCGGGGCGACTGGCCGTCCCGGACGCCCTCGAAGTGATCGGCATCGAGACCGTCCCGGTGGCGACGATTTCGCTCGAAGAGATCGGTCAGTGGGTCCGTCACGGGACGATCACTCGGTGCTCGCCGGATGGGCGTTCGCCGCGGCCATCTCGAGCACGTCGTCGAAGAACCCGAGGGAGTCGTGGGGACCCGGATGGGCCTCGGGGTGGTACTGGCGGGTGATGATGTCGTGATCGGTTGACTCCAGGCCCTCGGCGGTGTCGTCGTTGACGTTGACCTGGGTGACCTCGAGGGTGCCCGGGTCGGCCACGCTGTAGCCGTGGTTCTGGGTCGTCATTACGACCTGCTCGGAGCGCAGGTCGAGGACGGGCTGGTTCACGCCCCGGTGACCGAAGTCCATCTTCTCTGTGTCCCCGCCCACGGCCCGGGCGACGATCTGCTGGCCCAGAC
The DNA here is from genome assembly GCA_042216165.1 of Halanaeroarchaeum sp. Classification (GTDB taxonomy): domain Archaea; phylum Halobacteriota; class Halobacteria; order Halobacteriales; family Halobacteriaceae; genus Halanaeroarchaeum. The sequence continues at coordinate 3,848 of JBDGUD010000012.1, read as the reverse complement.
AGATGCCGGCGACGGGCACCTCGTCGATCGAATCGACGACCAGTTCCTCGGTCGGCTCGAAGTTCGCCGGATCCCCCGGCCCGTTCGAGACGAAGAGGAGGTCGGGATCGAGGGCCGCCACGTCCTCCGCCGTCGCGTCGAAGGGGAGTACGTGCACGTCGGCACCCCGCTCGTTGAGCGATTCGACGATGCTCTTCTTGGTCCCGCAGTCGATCATGACCGTCGTCAGGGGGTCCGCCACGTCGGCGGGGTAGAACTCCGGTTCCTCGACGGAGACGCGCTCGCCGATGTCGGTCACCTCGCTCATGTGCGGGCACTGCTCGAGCTGGGCCTTCGCGTCCGCTGGCGTCGCGTCGGGGCCGGCGGCGATGCCGCACTTCATCGCACCGCCCTCCCGGATGTCGAGGACCAGGTCGCGGGTGTCGACGTGATCGACCGCCGGGACGCCCTCCGCCGTCAGCCAGTCGGCGACGTCGTCGGTCAACTCCCGGGCGACGACGGCCGAGGGATGGACGCGGTCGGACTCGAATCGCTCGGTTCGGACGCCGTAGTTCCCGATGAGGGGATACGCGAAGGTGAGGACCTGTGCCTCGTAGGACGGATCGGTCAGACTCTCCTCGTACCCGGTGTAGGGCGTCGTGAACACCAGTTCGCCGTAGGCCTCGCCCGGCGCACGAGCGCGTGCCTCGACGACCTCCCCCGTCTCCAGGGCGATGTAGGCGTCCGTCATTATGAGATTCGAAAGGATGGTGCCTACTAAAGCCTTCCTTTCGTAGTGACGCTACGATATTCGTAACGCTTAGGGACCCCCGTCCGGTACTGGAGCCATGGACGACCTCGACCGGGACATCATCGACGTCCTCCGACGGGACGCGCGAACCCCCTACACGGAGATCGCGTCCGGCCTCGACGTCTCCGAGGGGACGGTCCGCAACCGGGTCGACGCCCTCGTCGAGGACGGGATCATCGAACGGTTCACCGTCTCGACGCGCACCGGCAACGTGAAGGCGATGATCGAGGTCGGCGTGGCCGTCGACGTGGACACCGCGGCCGTCGGCGAGCGCATGACCGACTGGGACCAGGTTGACTTCGTCTGGCAGGTCAGCGGCGAGGAGGACATCGTGGTCGTGGTGGACGCGACCGACACCCAGGGGGTCAACGAGCTCATCTCGAAGGCCCGCGAACAGGAGGAGGTCGTCAGCACCAAGACGCGCCTGATTCTGGACGAGAAACTGGGGTAGCGGGCGTCGATCGCAGGATAAATGACCGGGGTTCGCGTTGTGGCGGGTATGGCAGAGTCAGCACGCGGGTCGTCCGACCGGGAGGACGAGACCGCAGAGAACGCCCGGCAGGACGTCGTCGCCGTCGACGATGACGACGACCCCCAGGGCACGGTCAATCGTCTCGATGCCCACACCGGCGAGGGGGTCCGTCACCGCGCGTTCACCTGCATGCTCTTCGATCCGGAGGGACGCGTCCTGCTGGCCCAGCGGGCCCCCCGCAAGCGACTCTGGGACACCTACTGGGACGGCACGGTCGCCTCCCACCCGGCCGAGGGGCAGTCCCAGGTCGAAGCCACCCGGGAACGGCTCGAGGAGGAACTCGGCCTGACGCCCGACCAGTACGAGGGCCTCGGGGTCACCGACCGGTTCGAGTACAGGCGCCACTACCTCGACGAGGGCCTCGAGTGGGAGGTCTGTTCGGTCCTGACCGCGACCGTCACCGATACGGACTTCGACCCGGATCCGGACGAGATCGGCGGGATGCTCTGGGTCGACTACGAGGACCTCTACGAGAACGGGCGGTACTACCGGCAACTGCGCCTCTGTCCCTGGTTCGAGATCGCGATGCGCCGCGACCTCGATCCGAGCGTCGACACCGCCGACCTCGGGTGAGGTGAGGCTTTTCTCCACGGCACCCCTACCCCGATTCATGCTCGTCCTCTCCCGCGACGCGTACCGGGCGATCGTCGCCCACGCCGAGGACGACGCACCGCGGGAGGCCTGTGGCGTCCTCGCCGGGCGGATCGCCGACGACACCGCCACGGTACGGACCGCCTACCCGACCGAGAACGTCGCGGACGCCCCGCGGGTCGCCTACGTCATCGACCCGGAGGACCAGTTCGAGGTCATGGAGACGATCGAGGCCCACGACCAGTCAGTGGTCGGGTTCTACCACTCCCACCCCGCGGGTCCCGCGGGGCCGAGTCGGACCGACGCGGAGCGAGCGACCTGGCCGGACCGCCACTATCTCGTCGTCTCGCTGGCGCGGCGACCGCCGACCCTGGACGCGTGGCGGTTCACGGACGACGGCTTCGTCGCGGACGACGTCCGCGTCGCGCCGCCGGGCCCCGAGTGAACGGGGACCTTACCGGAGGGCCGTCCATACTCCGATGATCCCGAAGAGAAGCCCCGGGAGCATCGCCAGCGCGACGTAGACGCCGTAGGGCGCCTCCATTCCGATGGTGGCGTACCAGACGACCGCGGGGATGCCGAGCAGGACCGCGAGCACGAGGGCGACGACCAGCCAGCCCCTCGTCCCCGCGAGGTCCCCGTCCCTCATTCCCACTCGCTGTCGGGAACGACGACGACCTTCCCGAAGCCCTCCCGGTTCTCGATCATCTCGTGGGCCCGTGCGGTCTCGCTCATCGGGAAGACGTCGCGGACCCGCACGTCGAACGTGCCGTCCCAGACCAGCGAGAGGACGTCGTCGACTTCGCCGGGCGTCGCCATCGTCGACCCGATCACCGACAGCTGGTTCCAGAAGATGCGCCGGACGTCGGTCTCGGGGTTCGGACCGGTCGTGGCCCCGCAGGTCACCAGGCGGCCTCCCTTCGCGAGCGAGCGCAGCGAATCGCGCCAGGTCGCCTCGCCGATGTGATCGACCACGACGTCGACGCCCCGTTTGTCCGTCACGTCGCGGACGGCGTCGGCGAAGTTCTCGCTCTCGTAGTCGACGGCGACGTCGGCCCCCAGTTCTTCGGCGTAGGCCAACTTCTCCTCCGAGCTCGCGGTCGCGATCACGTCAGCGCCCGCGTAATCGGCGATCTGGACCGCCGCGTGGCCGACGCCCCCGCTGGCGCCGAGCACGAGGACCGTCTCGCCGGGCGAGAGGTCGCCACGGGTGAGGAGCATCCGCCAGGCGGTCTGGAAGACGAGCGGGGCCGCGGCTGCCGTCTCCCAGTCCACGTGGTCGGGCACCGGGACGAGGTTGTCCTCGGGCACGGCCGCCCGCTCGCGGTGGACGCCGGGGACGTGCTCGCCGATGATGTGAAAGTTCTTGCACATCGACTCCTCGCCAGCGCGGCAGAACTCGCAGTCGCCACACGAGACGCCGGCGGTGAGCGCGACGTGGTCCCCCGGCTCGAAGCGGGAGACGTCCTCGCCGACGGCCTCGACGACGCCCGCACCGTCGCTGCCGGGGACGTGGGGCATCTCGAGGTCGAGACCGGGAAGGCCGTTGCGCGTCCAGAGGTCGAGGTGGTTCAGCGCGCCCGCCTTGACGTCCACCAGGACCTCGTCGCGGTCGATCTCTGGATCCGGAACCTCTCCGTACTCGACGACGTCGGTGCCACCGTGTCCCTCGAACAGGACTGCCTTCATGATCCCTCCATCCGTGGCCGTGGAACAAAACCCTGGCTGTCCCGGCACCCGCCGGCGGGTCGTCGAATACTTAGGTGCCCGGCGTCCGAACGGCGAGTATGGTCGACTTCCAGGAACGCGACACGCGCTACGACGGCACGTCCGGGGACGCGGCCGAGGAGGACGACGAGGAGGGGTCGAGCGAAGGGGAGACGATCGAAGGGGGCTCGTCCGAAGAGGAGACGATCGAGGAAGGGTCGTCCGAAG
>JBDGUD010000044.1:0-52177 GCA_042216165.1 Halanaeroarchaeum sp. | reverse complement strand
TTCCCCGCCGCGATTTTCTGGCCCTTCCCCGCCTCCCCTTACGCGTCGGCGGCGAAGACGTCGTCGTACTCGCCCTCGTCCACCCTCTTCTTGAATTCGCGGGGGTTCTCGCCTTCGATGGTGACGCCGAGGGAGACGCACGTGCCGACGACTTCCTTGGCCGCGTTCTTGAGATCGTACGCGAGGAGATCGGGCAACTTCTGCTCGGCGATCTTCTTGACCTGATCCACGCTGAGGTCGGCGACGAAGTTTTCCTGTGGTTCGCCGCTCCCGGTCTCGAAACCGGCCTCGTCCTTGACGAGCGCGGCCGTGGGTGGGACACCGACTTCGATGTCGAAAGAGCCGTCATCCTCGTAGGAGATGGTGACGGGGACCTCGGTCCCGTCGAAGGCGGCGGTCTGTTCGTTGATCTCGTCGACGACCGCCTGGACGTCGACGGGGGTCGGACCGAGCTCGGGTCCGAGGGGCGGGCCTGGGTTGGCCTGCCCACCGGGTACGAGCACTTCGATCGTCTCAGCCATACCTGCAGAAATTCGGTGCGCGGTTTTAACCCTTGTCTTTTCGAGGACTCCGGCGGTCAGGGGACGTTGATGCCCTGGCGACAGAGGTAGTCGCTCACGTCCTTGATGACGACGGGACTGGCGATGATGCGGACGAACTCCTCCTGCTCGAAGACGGTCACGGTGAACTCCTGTTCCAGTTCCTCGCGGACGTCCGCCAGTGCCCCGCGGGGGAGGACTATTTGCGTGCTGTCCCGGAGACTCCCGACGTCCACCATCATTGTCAACGTCTTGACGGTGGTCCTTTACTATATCGAATTGCTCTCGCGCCGTCGATGGAACATGCTTTTTGGCGCGAACGGTCTACCCAGCGGATAATGGGCCTCGAGGAGGAGATCGAAGCGCTCGAAGAGGAGATCGCCGAGACTCCGTACAACAAGTCCACGGAGGAGCACATCGGGCGCCTCAAGGCCAAGGTCGCCGAGAAGAAGGAGAAACTCGAACGCCAGCAGGCCGGGAGTGGCGGCGGTGGTGGATACGCCGTCGAGCAGACCGGCGACGCGACCGTCGCCCTGGTCGGCTTTCCCTCCGTGGGGAAATCGACGCTCATCAACGCCCTCACGAACGCGGACAGCGAGGTCGGATCCTACGAGTTCACCACGCTCGACGTGAATCCCGGCATGCTCCAGTACCGGGGGGCGTCGATCCAGCTCCTGGACGTTCCGGGGCTCATCGAGGGCGCGGCCGGTGGTCGCGGCAGCGGACGGGAGGTGCTCTCGGTCATCCGCACCGCCGACCTCGTGGTGTTCGTGCTCTCCCCCTTCGAGATCGAGCAGTACGGCCGCCTCTACGACGAACTCTACGACAACAAGATTCGACTGGACACCGAACCGCCATCCGTTCGCGTCACGAAGAAGGGGAAAGGTGGAATCGACGTCAACGCACCTGGCGACCTCGCGCTCGACGAATCCACCGTGGTCGAGATCGCGCGCGAACACGGCTACGTCAACGCTGACATCTCCGTTCGCGGCGACCCCGACATCGACGAACTGATCGACGGCCTCCAGGACAACCGCGTCTATCTCCCCTCGATGGTCGTGGTCAACAAGGTCGACCTCGTGGACGAGAGCTACGTGGCGACAATGCGAGAGGCCCTGCGCGAGAGCGACGTCGAGCCGGAGGACGCAGTGTTCATCTCGGCGGAGAAAGAGAAGGGGCTGGAGGCGCTCACAGAACGACTCTGGGACGAACTCGGTCTGATCCGGATCTACATGGACAAGCCCGGACGAGGCGTGGACTACGAGGAACCCCTCGTCCTCTCGGAGGGAGCGACCGTCGACGACGCCCTCCACAAGCTCGGCGGAACGCTCGACGAACGCTTCCGTTTCGCCAGGGTGAGTGGGCCAAGCGCGAAACACGACGACCAGCAGGTCGGGCGCGATCACGTCCTTGCGGACGAGGACGTCCTCCGAATCGTCGCCCGTCGATGATGGACCGTCGTCTCCGGTGGGCGGTCCTGCTCGTCCCGCTGGTGTTCCCCTGGGTCGTCGTCACCTGGGACGGAGGGGCGTACACCGTCTTCTCCCTCGGGTGGGTCGATCCCGGCCCCCGGTTCGTCAGCATCGCGACCTATCTGGGCCGCGGAGCCGCCCTCGGACTCCGTTCGTTCGCCGTCGCCTACCCGCTCGCGCTCGCGTTGTATCTGGGTGCGCTGGGACTGGCGGGTTGGGAGCCCCTCGGTCCCGAAACCGGTGGCGTCACGACCGGGATGCTCGTCCTCGCGGGATTGAACGTCGGATTCTACGCGCTGGGGCTGGACGGACAGGCCGGCATCGGTGCCCTCCCACTCGGAGCCCTCTGGCTGTGGGCCGCCGCTGCCCTCGAGTACTTCCGGTTCTACGTCCGGTGATCACCCGACGAGGTCGTCGGGGGCGCCGGCGAGGTGTCTCAGAGCGTCCGCCTCGACGTGATGCAGGTGGCCCGGAATCACGAGCAGGTGGAGCGGGCCCCCGAAATCGAACTCGGCGAGAGTGGAGAGACGATCGGCGGCCACGACCGGATCGGGGCTCCCCGCTCGAGCGACGACGACCCCCAGGACGTCACCGTTCCAGTGTTGCTCGAGGAGGCTCGCGGCCGTCTCGCCGTCCATGTACTCGTCGTCCTCGGCCTTGATGTCCAGGTAGACCAGCGTGTGGAGCCCACGGTCTCGGTTGTCCTCGATGGTCTCGATGACGCTGTTCGGCACGCCATCGCCGCCGTGCGCTCGTGGGAACGGGAGCGTGGTGGCCTTTCCGAACCGATAGTTCTGGAGTCCCGTCAGGCTACTCGCGGCCGTCTCCGCGGTCGGGGCGTGGATCACGCGCGTGTCGATTCCCCGCTCGCGAGCCCGGAGGCGGAGATCCACGTGCGTCGTCGAGATCATCGTGTCGCCCGCCGTGAGAAACGCGGCGTTGTCTCTCTCGGCCGCGTCGAGGATCGAATCCGGGTTCCGCTCGACCCCGGACCGGTCCCTGACCTCGATCGTCACGTCGTGGTAGTCCTCGAGGTCGGCGACGGACGCCCCGACGAGCCGACTCGTGTAGAACTCGGCGAACACCGCGTCCGCCTCGCGCAGGGCGTCGCGCCCCTCGACCGTGATGGAGCGCTCGTCGTAGAGACCCAGACCGATGAACGTGAGCATGCGGGTTCTCGGTCCAGCAGCCGGGTATGCGTTTCGCCCCTCGGGATCGGTCGAAAGCGGTAGCGGTAAGCCCGTCCGTCGGCCAGTGCAGTGCATGACGGTTCCGTGCGTCCGGGTCGAGCGCGAGCGTGGCGAGCCCACCCGTCAGCGTCTGGAGGCGGCGGACCTGCTCTCGGCCACCCACGACGTCGCCGTCGACGGGGACTGGCTGTACATACCGGTCGCAGATCCCGCGGATGTCCCGGACGACCTCCTCGTGGTCGACCACGACGCACCGGAACGCGAGACGCAGACGATGCCCGCCGACCTTCTCGGATTCGAGCCCAGTTACGAGCGCCTGGGTGACGTCGTGCTCGTGGACGAAGACGACCCCGAGAGGGCACGGGCCATCGCCGATGCCATCGTCGAATCGGCCATCCCGGCGAAGACGGTCCTCAACAAGCGCTCGAAGATCAAGGGGGAGCGACGGGTCCGCGACTGGGAGGTCCTTGCGGGGAACGGCACGGAGACTGTCCACCGCGAGTACGGTGCCGAGTTCCTCCTCGACCTCGCGACGGTGTACTTCTCGCCTCGCCTCGCGACCGAACGTCACCGGGTCGTCGAACGAGTCGGCGCCGACGAGCACGCCTTCGACATGTTCGCTGGCGTCGGCCCCTTCGCCGTCCCGATGGCGATGCGGGGCGCCGAGGTCGTCGCGACGGACATCAACGAGACCGCAATCGAGTACCTCCGCGAGAACGCCGACCGCAACCACGTCCCAGAGCGCGTGACCGCGATCGCGGCCGACGTTCGCGACGTCGCCCCCGAGTACGAGAACTGGGCGGACCGCATCGTCATGAACCTCCCGCACAGCGCCGACGAGTTCCTCGAGACCGCCGTGACGCTGGCCGACGACGTGGCCGTCCTTCACTACTACGACATCCAGCACGAGGACGATCCCTTCGGGCCTGGCGAGTCCGCGATCCGCTCTGCGGCCGCACCCGCGTACGAGGTCGCTGTCGAGACCCGACGAGAAGTCCGGACCTACGCCCCTCACGAACTCAACGTGGTCCTCGACGTTCGCCTGACTCGGCGGTGATTCGGAAGCCTTATTTTCGCATTCCGGGTACAGTGAATTGCACGGAGTCGTGCCGGAGTAGCTCAGACTGGCCAGAGCGATTCCTTCGTAAGGAATATGTCGGGGGTTCAAATCCCCCCTCCGGCTTCTCGGATTTGTTCGACGCCCGGTTGTCCCCTCCGGACCCCGTTGCAATCACTCCTCGGACCCTTCCTCCGGTAACCGGTCCTCCAGCGTCGCGACCCGGTCCCGGAGGCGCTCGACCTCCTCGTTGAGGTCCTCGAACTCCCGGTGGATCGGGTCCGGCAGGTCGCCGTGTTCGAGGTTCTCGAGGTCGACCGTCGTCGAACCGTCCGTCGATGCGGCCGGGACGCCGACGATGGTCGAGTGGGGCGGATAGTCCTCGAGGACGACCGACCCCGCGCCGACCTTGGAATGCTCGCCGATGGTGATCGGTCCGAGCAACACGGCGCCGGCCCCGATCACGACGTTGTCCTCGATGGTCGGGTGGCGTTTGACGGGCTCGTTCGACGTGCCCCCGAGGGTGCACCCCTGGAAGAGCAAGACGTCGTCACCGATGTCGGCCGTCTCGCCGATGACGACGCCGCCACCGTGATCGATGAAGAATCGACGACCGATCGTCGCCCCCGGGTGGATCTCCACCCCGGTCAAAAACCGCGCCAGGTGGGAGAGGAGCCTGGCGAGCAGTTTGAATCCTCGCGTCCAGAGCGCGTGGTTGAGCCGGTGGAACCAGATGGCGTGCAGGCCCGGGTAGGTCAGGACGACCTCGAGGCGGTTGCGCGCCGCTGGGTCGCGCTCGATGGCCGTCTCGATGTCCTCGCGAATGCGGTCGATCATTCTGTGATGGCGAAGAGGTCCGTCGAGAGGTATCTCTCGCCGGTGTCCGGTAAAACCACGACGATTGTTGAATCCTCGTATTCCGGCCGATCGGACAGGCGGCGAGTGGCGGCGATGGCAGCGCCCGACGAGATGCCGACGAGCAGCCCCTCGTCGCGCGCGACGTCGCGCGCGGCGGCCATCGCGTCGTCGTCCTCGACGGTCACGACCTCGTCGAGCACGTCGACGTCGAGGACGTCGGGGACGAACCCCGCCCCGATGCCCTGGATGCCGTGACTGCCGGCCGATTCGCCGGAGAGCACGGCCGAACCCGCCGGTTCGACCCCGACAGACGCGACGTCGGCACCGACGTCGTCGTTCAGGTACCGGGAGATTCCGGTGATCGTGCCGCCAGTTCCGATTCCGGCGACGACCGCGTCGACCTCGCCGTCGGTGTCCTCCCAGATTTCTGGGCCGGTGGTCTCGCGGTGAATGGCCGGGTTGGCGGAATTCTGGAACTGCTGGGGCATGTAGGCGTCGGGGAGGTCCGCCAGAAGCGCCTCGGCCCGTTCGATGGCCCCGTTCATCCCGTCGTCGGCAGGGGTCAACTCGAGGTCCGCGCCGAGGGCCCTGAGCATGGAGCGCCGCTCGGCGCTCATCGACTCGGGCATCGTCAGGACGAGGTCGTATCCCTTCGCCGCGCACATCGCCGCCAGCCCGATTCCCGTGTTCCCGCTCGTCGGCTCCACGACGGTCGTCTCGGCTGTCAGTTCGCCTCGCGATTCGGCACGTTCGAGCATCGCGAGGGCGATGCGATCTTTCACCGAACCCAGCGGGTTCGCCGATTCCACCTTCCCGTACACGTCCTCCCCGACCGATTCGAGCGCGACGAGCGGTGTGTCTCCCACGAGGTCGGTGACGTCCTGGGCCACGTTCATTTCTAGGTCTTCCTAATTTGGGGACCGGTAAATAACCGCCGGGAATCGACAGGGACTGTCGGTATCGACGGGACCGAGCGACACTTATGGTCCGTCGCCACCGATAGACGTACATGGGAGACATCAGGGAGGGACGTGACGAGAAGGGGCTGGAAGAGGACGACCGCCAGCGAGAGCGGACGCTCGAGCGCGAGATGGAACGTCGCGAGGAGGTCGAGGAACGACTCGAACGACACGAGGAAGAGGAAGCCGAACGGGAACTCGCGGGGGACGAGTGAAGGTCGGGTTCGCCGTGGAGAGACCGACACCTATAGGGGAGCGGGAAACGCGATGGAAACGATGGGCAAGTGGTTGCAAAGCGGGCTCCGTCGCGACGTAGTGGTGGTCGTCGATGCCCGGGACCGACCGACAGCGCAGGCAATCAAACGCGCGGTCGAGGCCCGGTACGACGAACGGATTCCGCCTCGTCGCTTCCACGGTGCCCTCGATGCCCTGGTCGACACTGGCCACCTGAACACCGCCGTCGATGGCGTGCACGACCGGTACTGGCTGACCGAGGCCGGTCGCCGCCGGTTCGAGGAACACCGGGAGTGGCTCTGCGACGCGCGCTGACGCGGGGGTTTCTTGATCGACGGCGAACGACGTCCTGGTACCGATGACGAGTCGATACGACGCGTTCGGCGACGCGGCGGTCTTCGCGAAGGCGGCGACCGGACTGGCCGTCGCCGGAGTGGTACTACTCGTCGCAGGAATCGCCGTGGCCTCGCCCCTCACCACGTCGGTCCCTCCAGCCACGCTCGCCGGACTGTTGACGACCGGGACGGGCGGGGGGTTCGTCCTCGGAGCGGCCGTCACGCTCCTCACGGCTGGTGCAGTGAGCGACTCGGAGTGACGGCCAGAAATCGAATGAGAGCGTCTCAGACGGTCGCGGTCAGCGCGGAGCGTACGCGCCGCTTCGCCCGTTCGATCCGGTCGTCGAGTTCGACGGTCGCATCGAGGACGGGATAGGTCGTCGCGAGCGTGCCGTAGAGGTACTCCTGGAGAGCGAGTTCCTCGGCGTTGAAGTAACTGTTTCGCGTCTGTCGCTGTATCTGTCGCTGGCGGCGTTTGGCGAGTCTCGCCGTCCGGTCCTCGAGGTCGCCGAGACGGTCGTGTACCGCCGCCAACTCGTCGAAGCCTGGTTCCCTCTGCGGAGCGTCCTCCAGGTGGTCGATCCGGTCGCGTATGGCCGCGAGGGACTCGGTCGCGTCCTCCAGGGCCGATTCCTCCGTCTTGAGGACGGAGAGGAGGTCCTCCCGCTTGGACGCCGCCTCGATCGACCGACGCTCGAGCGCCCGTTTGATCGCTGGATCGACGACCCGACGGTCGCGCAGCGTCCCCGCCAGGTCCGGATCCAGTTCCGCGTGTACGTGCTCCAACCACGGTTCCCCATACGTCTCGTCGTAATGGTCCACGCCCATCACCGTGTCCTCGAAGGCGGTCCGCACTTTATCGATCGGGGGCCCCCTCGTGTCGAACGTCTGCACGGTCTGTGGCGTCACCTTCGCTGCCGAGCCCTGGCTCACCGCGATGTCGTTCACGGCGTCCGCGAACGCGAGGAACGCGTCTCGCTCGGCGGCCACCTCGCGCAGTTCGCGGTCCAGCCGATCGTCGGCGTCTCGAACGTACGCGAGGACGCCGACGACGCCGACGAGCACCGCGGCGAGGAGGAACGCGACGAGCGCCAGTTCCACGACCGAGGGTCCGGCTGCGACCGCGTCGTGGACCGGCGAGAGCGACGACCCATCGATCGCGAAGGGGACCGATCGGGTACTCGTTGCCATCGATTGGCACACGGTCGCCCAGCACGATAACTGTTGGCATTGTACCGATGGTATCTACCGACTCGTGTACCTCCACGATGTCGGCCCCGGAAGCGTCTTCAACGGCCCATTTCGAGCGGACGGAGGACGCGTGATTCCGGATCCCGCGTCAGGAACCCAGGTATCCCCAGGCCTGGAGCCGATCGCCGTCGCCCTCGATCCACCGCTCCCCGATGTCTTCGCGGTAGTACATATTCGGGATCACGACGTCCTCGATCCGATCGTAGGCCTGGTCCCGGGCGGCCTGCATCGTCTCGCCCATCCCGGTCACGACGAGTGACATTCCGCTCTCCCCGGCCACTCGCCACTGGCCGTCGATCCGTTTGGCGTCCTCGATGTGGACCCCGTCGCGGTCGTCGGTGTCGAAGACGACGGCCGCGTTGCGCGAGTTCTCGTCGTACATCTTCTCGTCGTCGAAGGGGAACGGCGGGAGGACGATCCTGACGCCGACCTGATATCCCCGATGGACGGAGAGGTCCGGGTCCCGCCCGTGGGCGAGGTCGTAGAGGAACGCGCCGGTCGGCGTCTGCAGGCCCTCCTCCTGGAGTGCGATCGTCGGGTAGCCGAAGCGAGGGGTGAACTCGAGTGGATAGATGCCGCTCGCGTTGACGATCGAGTTGACGTCGATGCTCCCGACGTATCCCTCCTCCGCCAGCCACTCCTCGATCCGACCCAGGGTCCGGTCGAACACCCGGTTGCGATCCGACCAGAACATCGAGGTCCCCATCTCGCCCGTGGACGGACCGATGTTGCCCGGGAAGAGCTTCTTGTGCTCGAAGTTGAGGTTGATCGGCTCGACGAACCGCTCGCCGTTGAAGAACCCACAGACCGCGATCTCGACCCCGGACACCCGACGCTGGAGCTGGAAGCCCTTCATCCGGTGGCCCCAGGCCTTCTTGTACGCCCGGAGGACGTCGACGACGTCGCTTCCGTCGTCCTCCCGGCCGACGTAGAGCAGGCGTTTGACGTTCTGCACCTCCCCGAGTGGTTTGATCACGTACGGTCCCGGGTTGTCGAGGACGAACTGGATCCCCTCGTCGAAGTCGTGGAAAATCTCGTGCTCCAGGATCTCGACGCCGTGTGACTCGAGCAGGTCCATCGCGTAGCCCCGGTCGTCCTCCAGGCGGTCGGTGTTCGGCGTCCCGCCGATCACCGCGTGGCCCTCCGCCCGCAGTTGGTTGGCGAGGTCGCCGGTTCCCACCTCGTCGCCCACCCAGATGTCGTCGAAGACGACGACGTCGGCCCAGTCGACCTCCGGACGCCACTCGTCGACTTTCCTCACGAACCCGTCACCGATCTCTCGGTCCCGCTCCGCCGCGATGTGATACTTGACGTCGTGCCCCTCGCGGGCGACCTGCCAGGCGAGGTCGGCGACGAGGGCGGCGTCCAGCGAGAGGAAGAGGAACTTCTTGGGATCCATACAGGAACGACCACCGCTGTCACCATAAAGTCGCCCGTCGTCGCGACGGCCGATCCGTTGCACATTAAGGGCACGGGGTCCGTTCGATGCACCGATGACCGACATCCCACGGTCGCGTGCGGACATCGAAGCGCTGGCAGCGCGCGTCGCCCGGACCCCCCATCCGGCCCTCGACGAAGAGACGATCGACCGCGTCCAGACCCTCGTCGACGACCTCGAGCGTCGTCTGGCCGGAGAGGCAGACGGCGAGGCGGTGCACGATCTACTCGCCTTCTGGGACGGATACGTCCTCGGCGGCGTCGAGGACGTGGTCGACGACGTCGAATCGTTCAGGGAATCGACGACGCTTCGCGAACGCCTGGAGCGCGGAAATCGGGCTGACCTCTTCGGACTCGATCTGTACCAGGCCCTCCACAAGCTCGAGTCGGTCGTCGGAGACGACGCAGAATCGCCCGCCGATCGGGCCCGCGACTGGGCGGCACACGTGGCCGGGTTGACCGTCGATTTCGCCGATCACCTCGACGACCACCGCTGATTCGCCTACGAGAACCCGGGCCGGTCAGAGGTCCCAGTACTCGGACTGGGCCGACTCGACCCGTCGAATCACGTCGTCTACGTCCGGTTCGTACGAGGGCGCCTCGTACCTCGCGGGTTCGCGGATGGCCGACGTGTCGTAACCGAGCAGGGATGCGATGACGGCGAGGTTCGTGTAGGGGAGACCGCCCTCGATGCCGTACCCGCCCGCGAGCGACGCGACGACGTCCCCGTCGGCGAGACGGTCCGCCGCGTCGACCGCGTGTTCCATCAGCGAGGCGTATCCCTGGGCGGTCACGCCCAGGTCGGTGATGGGGTCGGTGAAGTGGTTGTCCTGGCCCGCCTCGATGAAGACGATGTCCGGATCGTACTGCTCGGCGACCGGTTCGAATATCTCCTCGACGACGCGCTCGTAGCCCGCGTCGCCGGTCTTCGGCGGTAGTGGAACGTTCACGTTGTATCCTTCCCCCGCCCCCTCGCCGACGTCCTGGACGTCCCCGGTGCCCGGGAAGAGCGTTCGGCCGTCCTGGTGGGTTGACATCACCAGCACGCTCGGGTCGTCGTAGAGCAGCGACTGCGTCCCGTCGCCGTGGTGGGCGTCCCAGTCCCAGATCAGCACCCGGTCCACGTCGGTGGTCGCCTGCAGGTGGCGAATGCCGACGACGGTGTTGTTGAGGTAGCAAAAGCCGTGGCCGTCGTCCGCGAAGGCGTGGTGACCGCCGGGCCGCGCCATGACGAACGCTGAATCGTACTCGCCGCCCACGACGGCGTCGAGACCGGTCGCCACACCGCCGGCTGCCAGCTGCGCGACTTCCCACGTGTGCGCCGAGATGTGGGTGTCCACGCTCAACATTCCCGACCCGCTGGCCGACATCGAACGGAGGCGCTCCAGGTACTCGTCGGTGTGCACGCGCTCGAGTTGCGCGGGTGTGGCGGGCGACGGTTCGATCACGTCGACGGCGGGGTCGTCGAGGAGGCCTTCCTCCGTCAACTGGTCCATCGTGTACTGGAGTCGCTCCTTTCGCTCCGGGTGGGTCGGGGTGTGTTCGTGCAGGAGGTACTCCTCGTCGTAGACGAGTCCGAGCGTCACCGAGATCCCTCCGCGAACCGGTACTCGATTCCCGGCACGATCCGGGCCTCGGCGTCGAAAATCTGTCCCGCGACCTCGGTTCGCTCGACGACGCTGAACCGCTCCAGCGACCGGACTTCGGCCGGGGCGTTCGGGTCGCCGCCGGCGTTCTCGGCGGCCTCGCGCGCCCGATCGAGGGCGATCTCGGTCGCCTGTTCGTCCGTGAACCGACGACCCTCCTCGACCGCCTCGACGGTCTCCGGTCCGATCGCGGTGACCGTCATCACGCCACGGGCGCTGTCGACGTGGACCGCCGTCTCGACGCTGACGCGGGCGACGCCGCATCCCACCGCACCGGCGACGTCGGCGTGCTCGGGGACGACGGCCTCCGCGACTGGCGCCGCCCGTGCCAGGTCCGCCCCGATGTGAGGCGCGAGGACGCCCCCCACGGCCAGTGAGTCGACCGACTCGGTGGCCACGTCGGCGATGGCATTCGACACGCGATCGACGAAGGTATCGTAGACGGCCTCGGCGGCCGCTCTCGCGTCCGTGGCCAGGTCGCCCATGGCGGCTTCAGCGGCGCCGACGTCGCCCTCGGTGAAGTGCCCGAGCACGTGGAGCGCGTCGGTCACCGTCGGTTCCGTGCCCCCGAACGCGACCGCGTTTCCGACGCGTTCGGCACCGAGCGCCGGGTCCCCGTCGGTCTCCTCCACTCGCGTGTCGCCCCCGTAGGGCAGACTCCGCGAGACGACGCCCTCGTAGGCCGGTTCGATGTCGCCCTCCGGAATGCCGCTGTCGACGGAGGGGAACCCCTCCTCCACGAGCGTCACGTCCGTCGTCGTCCCGCCGACGTCGACGGTCACCGCCTCCGTCGCGTCGGTGAGCGCCACGAGGCCGAGGGAACTCGCCGCCGATCCGCCGCGGAGGGTGTGCGCGGGCGTCTCCCGCATGGATCGCGCCCCGAGCATCGAGCCGTCGCCCTTGAGGTAGTAGACCGGTGCGTCGATTCCGGCGGCGTCCACGGCTGCCTCGACGTCGCTCTCGTAGGACTGGAAGACCGGTTTCGCCTTCGCGTTTGCCACCGTCGTCGCGGCCCGTTCGGGAAAGGTGAGACCGGCCCCCGATTCGCTGCCGAGGGCGACCGCGTCGGCCTCGACGTCGTCCCGGAGGTCGCGCTCGAGCAACGGATTCCTGGCGGAGAACTTGGCCGTGATCGCGGTCGTCTCCCCCGAGACCGGCTCGTCCAGGGCCGCCGATTCGATCACGCGACCCCGCGGGTCGATCCCGCCCGCTGCGACGACGTTCTCGTCCCCGTAGAACGCCCGTTCGGGAGACAATCCCGGGCCCGGGACGACCACGTTCGCACAGTCGGGGAGCCGTCGCTGTACGGCGGCGTTGACCACGAGCGTCGTCGCGACGACGACGCGCTCCACGTCGTCCCGCGATTCCGTCTCGAGGAGGTCTTCGAGAACCGACTCGATGCTGTCCCGCGTCTCCGCGTTCGGGACTTTCGCCTTGGTCACCACGCCGTCGGCGTCGATGAGGGCGGCGTCGACGTTCGTCCCGCCGGTGTCGATACCGATGATCACGCTGGCTCGCATTTCGTGGGCGATCCCTTAGTGATTGTCATGCCACGACGAAACGCACCGAGCGTTCAAGTACGATGACCGGCCCACCCTGCTTCGATGGAGGCTCTCGGAATCCGCGTCCTGTCCGACCCGCAGGCGGCCGCACTGGCCGTGGCGTTCGTCGCCGGCGGTATCGCCCTCGGGTCGGTGAGTGGCCTCACGCCTGGCCTCCACGTGAACACGGTGGCCGTGGTCCTGGGGGCGCTCGCACCCCAGGTCCCGGGGCCGCCGCACCTCGTGGGTGCGGCAATGCTCGCGGCCGGGGTCACCCACTCTTTCCTGGACGTGGTCCCGACGCTCGCGATCGGGGTGCCCGACGCCGCAATGGCCGTCTCCGCGCTTCCCGGTCACCGGCTGGTCATGGGCGGGCGGGGACGGGAGGCGCTGCGGCTCTCCGCGGTGGGGAGTGCGAGCGCCATCCTCGTCGCGGCCGTGCTGGGGGTTCCGGTCACGCTCGCGATGCGGGCCGTCCTCCCGGTCGTCGAGGACTTCTTTCCGCTCCTGATTCTCGGCGTCGCCGGGGTCCTCGTGTGGACCGAGCGATCGGACCGGTCCCGGATCGGGGGGTCGCTCGCGCTCCTCGCGAGCGGCGTCCTCGGAGTGGCGACGCTGGACCTCGAGACCGGCGGTCTCGTCCCGGGTGGAGGCACGCTCCTGCCGCTCCTCTCGGGCCTGTTCGGCGTCCCGGTGCTGGTTCACGCCTACGGCGGGGCTGGCGTCCCCGCACAGGACGACCCGACGGTCGCGGCGTCACCGAGACTGGCGATCGGGTGGGGCGTCGTCGGGGCGCTCTCCGGCTCGATCGTCGCATACGTCCCCGGCATATCCGCAGCCGTCGCGGCCGCTCTCTCCTTCGCGATCGTTCCGCATCGAACCGGCGCTCGGGGGTTCGTCACCACCGTCAGCGGCGTCAACACTGCAAACACGATCTTCGCCCTCTTCGCGCTCGTCGCCGTCGGATCGCCACGGACCGGCGTGCTCGTGGCCTTCGAACGGGCCCACCTCCCGCCGAACCTCCCGCTCCTGTTGACGGCGATCGGCGTGGCGGCCGCCGTCTCGTTCGTTCTGGTTCCCGTCGTCGGCGACCGATATCTCCGTGTCGCCGGGTCCGTCGACCCCCGCCGTCTGACCGTCGGTGTGGGCGCGCTCCTGGTCGCCCTGGTCGGCGTCTTCACGGGGGTCGTCGGTCTCGCACTGCTCGCCCTGGCGTCGGTGGTCGGCACGATTCCGCCCGCGTACGGGGCCCGAAGGGTCCACCTCATGGGCGTCCTCTTCGTCCCACTGGCCCTTCGGTCGGTTCTCGGATGATCGCCAGCGGCGCTCAGAACCGCGCGACCGGACCGTCCTCGGTGTCCTGGACCTCCACACCGAGGGTCTCGAGATCGTCCCTGAGTTCGTCAGCCCGGTCGTAGTTCCCGCGCTCCCGTTCCGCCTCGCGGACCTCGAGCAACAGGTCCACCAGTTCCTCCGCCAGCCCGACCTCGCCGGTCGGTTCACCGTCCCCGAACACGAACCCGAGAACGTCGCCCCCGAGGGCCTCGAACGTCCGGACGGTGTCGCGGAGGGCGACGTAGTCGTACCGGTCGTGCCCGTCGAGGTAGGCGTGGAGGTCGCTCGAGAGTTCGAGGAGTGCCGTGACCGCCCGCCTGGTGTTGAAGTCGTCGTTCATCGCGTCCGCGAACGCGTTTCGCGCGGATTCGACTGCCGACCGGTACTCCCCGTGGACCGTCTTGGCGTACGCGTCGGGACTGTCACAGCGCTCGACGGCCCTGTCGTAGGCCCGTTCGAGGCGGTCCCAGCGCTCGACGGCCTCGTCCAGGGCCGCCTCGGAGTAGGTCTGCCGGCGGTTGTACGCCGTGGAAACGAGGAACATCCTGATCGGATTGACGCCGAATTCCGCGAGCGCGTTCGAGACGGTGAAGAAGTTCTCCAGGCTCGTACTCATCTTCTCGCCCTCGGTCTCGAGGAGCCGTACGTGCAACCAGTACTTCGCGAACTGCTCGCCCGTGGCCGCCTCGGACTGGGCGATCTCGTTCTCGTGATGGGGAAAGACGAGGTCCTGTCCCCCGACGTGGACGTCGATGGACTCGTCGAGGTGGGTCATGCTCATCGCCGAACACTCGATGTGCCACCCCGGTCGGCCCTCGCCCCAGGGGGACTCCCAGGTCTCTCCCTCGGGGACCACTTCCGGGTCCGGGACCCCGCCGCTGCGATGGTCGGCAATGGCGTCGGGATCGACACCGTCGGCCTTCCAGAGGGCGAAGTCCTGGGGATGGCGTTTCTCCGAACGCTCGTCTTCGGGGCCCTGGGGCTCCATCTCCTCGACGCGCTGGTTCGAGAGTTTCCCGTAGTCCTCGAACGCCGTGACGTCGAAGTACACGGAGCCGCCGGACTCGTAGGCGTAGCCCTTCTCCAGGAGCGTCTCTATCAGGGAGACGATCTCCGGCAGGTGCTCCGAGACCCTCGGGTAGACGTCGGCGCGCAGGAGGTTGAGGCCGCGCATGTCCTCGACGACGTTCCCGATGAAGTGTTCCGCGACGGCCGGTTCGGAGTCGCCGTAGTCGTCCATCCCGATCCGCGCGACGATCTTCTCGTTCACGTCGGTGAAGTTCTCGACGTGGCGCACGTCGTAGCCGAGGTGCTCGAGCCACCGGTGCATCACGTCGACGTGCACCCACGCGCGGGCGTGGCCGAGGTGCGCGTCGTCCGAGACCGTCAGGCCGCAGTAGTAGAGGAGAACGGAGTCGGGGTCGCGGGGTTCGAACAGTTCCTGCTCGCCCGTCAGGGTGTTCGTCACGGAGAGCGCCATTGGGGTTCCGTACACGAGCCACCGTTTTATAATGCGTCGAAAGCGACAGCGCCTGTGCGTTACCGGTATCCGTCCGCGGCGTCCTCGACGACCGTGAGGGCAGTCGTCGCGTCCCGGCGCTCCGCTACCAGGGCGATCGTCTCGCCGGTGTAGCCCGCGCCCAGGACGGTCACGTCGCGCCCGTCGAGCCGCGAGAGGACGGTCCCGAACAGCGCCTGGTCCACGTCACCGGTCGCCAGAATGGCGGTCGCAGACCCCGCATCGCGATCGAATCCCACGTCGGCCACGGTCAGGAGGTCGCCGTCCCCCCGTCCGACCCCACTGTGCATCGTCACGCGGACGTCACCGGATCGCGATTCCAGGGGCGGCAGATCCTCCGCGTACCGGCGGAGGGCAGTGGCGATTGCCTCCTCGCCCCCCTCGACGTCGAGAAACCGGGCGGCGCCGGCGAAATTCACGACGCCCGCCCTGAGACCGTCCCGAACGAACGGATGCGCGTCGACGGCCGTCCGCGTTTCGGCTGCGAGAGATTCCATATCGGCCCCTGTCGGGCGACCGAGAAAAGTCAATCGACGCTCAATCGACGAGGAGGAGGTACAGTGCGGCGCCGACCGCGACCACGACCGCTGCGAGTCCCATCGTCACGGCCACGACGTCGTCGACCAGCACCAGGACGGCCGCCGAGACCAGGACACCGAGCGCGACGAAGACCCCCGGGAGGAGGTAGGAGGCCGATTCCTCCACCTCTGCGTCCCGGTCCACCGTGATCGACGCGAGGTCCTCGTCGACCTCGACGCCACCGCTTCCGGCCTCCACCGTGACCTCGACTGCGGTCTCCTCCGCACCGTACCCCGTCGCGAGTAGGAGGTGTCCACGCACCTCCTCGAGGGACTCGACGTCGACGGGGATGGTCCGGGTCTCGCCGGACTCGACGTACCAGTTGTTCTCGGGCAGATCGGCGACCGCGGCGAGGGCGTCGTCCACGTTGCCGTGAACGTGCGTCGACTGCCCGTGATTCTCGAGGACGAGGTCGAAGGGGCCATCGACCTCGATGCGATCGGCCTCCGGCGACACGCTTCTGACGTCCTCACGATTCACGTGCACGCGGAGGCTACTGACCATGCGAACGTCTTCGACACACCGGGAGAAAAATCTTCAGGCCGCGGACTCCTCGCGCATGTCCGGCGGGAGCAGGTTCGGGATGCCGTCCTCGATGGGGTAGACCTCGCCGCAGTCGGTGCAGGTCAACGTCCCCTCGACGATCTCGTCGTCCTCCCGCTCGGTCACGTCCAGTTCGAGTTCGTGCTTGTCGAGCGGACAGCAGATGATGTCCATGAGGTCCTCTTTCACGTGCTCGTCACCTGCCCGTACCCTGGCGGTGGGGGCCAAAAAAGCTGCTGGGTCGCGGTCAGTCGAACGGATCCGTCCGCACGATGGCCTGCGAGCGGTCGGGGCCCACGCTCACCGCGTACGCCGGAACCCCGAGTTCCGACTCGACGTACTCGACGTACGTCCGGGCGTTCGCGGGCAGGGCGTCGTAACCCTCCGCGGCGACGTCGGTCCAGCCGAGTTCGGGCCAGCCGTCGAACGTCTCGTACACCGGTTCGCAGGCCTGCCACCGCTCGGTCGTGGCGGGCATCGTCTCCACGGTCGCTCCGTCGAGTTCGTATGCGTGTCCCACCTTGACCGTGTCCAGGCCAGCGAGCACGTCCAGGTGATTGATCGCGAACCCGGTGAAGCCGTTGGCGCGGGCGGAGTGCCGCAGCATCGGCATGTCGAGCCAGCCGACGCGTCGGGGTCGACCGGTGACCGTTCCGTACTCGCCGCCCTTCTCGCGAATGTACTCGGCCAGTTCTTCGTCCGGTCCGGATTCGCCGCCCTCGTACCCGGGCGTGTCACCGTCCACGCCACCCAGTTCCGTCGGCATGGGGCCGCTACCGACCCTGCTCAGGTAGGCCTTCACGATTCCGACGACGTCTCCGTTCCCGACGACACCGGGACCGAGGCCGGTACCGGTCGAGGCGCCGCCCGCGGTCGGGTTCGAGGAGGTCACGTAGGGGTAGTTGCCGTGATCGATGTCGATTATCGTCCCCTGGGCACCCTCGAACATGACGTTCTTTCCCTCGTCGATGGCCCTCGCGAGGAAGTCTCCGGCGTTGACTGCCATGTCCTCTTCGGCGAACCGTCGCCCGTAGTCCCGGAACTCCTCGAAAACGGCGTCCACCTCGAACGCCTCAGGGTCGTCGAGCTGTGCGACCTCGACGCCGTAGACCTCCTCGGCCAACGCCCGTTTCTGGGGGATGACGTATTCGAGTCGGCTCCGCAACACCGAGGGGTCGAGCAGGTCGCCGACGCGGACGCCTCGCCGGCCCGCCTTGTCCTCGTAGGTTGGGCCGATCCCACGACCGGTCGTCCCGACCTCCTTGTCGGACTCGCTCTTCACGGCCTCCTCCAGGCCGTCGAGAGCGCGGTGGAACGGGAGGATCACGTGGGCTCGCCTGGCGACCCGAACGTCCGGGTCGAGACCACGCTCCGCGAGTGCATCGAGCTCGTCGAACAGGGTCCGCGGATTGACGACGACGCCGTTGCCCAGAACGCCGACCTTTCCCCGGACCACGCCACTCGGGACGAGCGACAGTTTGTACTCGTCGCCGTCGTGGACGACGGTGTGGCCGGCGTTGTCGCCGCCCTGGTACCTGACGACGAGGTCGGCCCGGTCACCGTAGAGGTCGACGACGCGGCCCTTGCCCTCGTCGCCGAGTTGAGAACCGACGATCGTAACGGTCATGGAGTGTCGTTTCCCCGCCCGGGCTAAACCGATTACGGTGTGAGCGACGGCCAGTCGGTCCCGTCGCCGGGGTCCCACACAGCGTGCCCGGCGGTTCGTCACGCATCCGGGATGGGTTCCACGTTTCACACGATTTCGTGCCACAAGGATTATGGTGACCGCCCGAAAACCCACTCATCTGGCCATTTTCGCGGTGTTCCGGAGGACAACCTTTAAACGGCGTAACGACGAGTTAACAAATGCCATGATAGATAGGCTCGAGAAGGAAGTCGACATGCTGGAGCGACATTTGCAGGTTCTGAAGATGGTCATCGAGAACGAACCCATCGGGATCGTGAAGATGTCCAACGAGACCGGGTATCCCCACCACAAGGTCCGCTACTCGCTCCGGGTCCTCGAGGAGGAGAACCTCATCGAACCCTCCAGTCAGGGCGCGATCACCACCGAGCGGACGACCGAGTTCGTCGAGGAACTCGAGGACAAACTCAACGACATCATCGGAAAGCTCGAGGAGATGAAGATCGACACGCTGCCGACCGAGGCCGAGTGACTACAACTCCGGTACCGTGATGTGGAAGGCGTTCTGGCGATCTTCGACCAGGCACAGGTGATACCCCCGTTTTCTCCCGGTCTTGACGAAACTCTCCCGGTCGCTCCGGCTGAAGAAACCCCCCTCGCTGGCCGCGTCCTGTGCGCGTTCGAGCGCCCCCGGCTCGAAGTAACTCGCAGTGACGTAGAAGGCCCCCGATAGCGTCACCGACCCCTCACCGACCGTCGTCGCGTTCTCGACCAGGGTCGCCATCATGTCCTCGTGGACGGGGTCCCGCGAATCGTTGGTCTCGGCCACGACGAGCGGATCCCCCATGCGATCCCTGACGACGACGTCGAACGACCCGCTCGTCGTCTCGCCCGATTCGGTCGTCGTTTCGACCGTCCCGTCGAACTCGATACGGTCGAAGTCGGGGACCGCCTCGTAGACGCCCGCGAGTTCGGAGCGAGCGTCGGATTCGAGGAGTTCGTACGGGAAGGTGCGAACGAGCCAGTCGACGAACCGGTACTCGGCGGTGTCCTCCAGGAACGCCTCGAACGGTTCGCCAGCGACCGTCGCGTCCTCGGTTTCGAACTGGGTGTGATGCTCCAGTCGGAGATTTCGGTTGATCGCGTCCCGGTCGACCTGATTCTCACCGAGCATCGAGAGGGTCGGTTCGCCCTTCGACTCGTATCGGACGAAGAGGTTCGTCCCCGACATCGCCTCGGCGGGAGAGAGGTCCTCGCCAGCGTGACCCCCGGACGCGACTTCGCCCCGCTGCCGTGCGGTTTCCAGTTCGGATTCGAGCGATTCGACCCGCTCGGCCAGCTCGTCCCGTTCCGATTCGACCGACTCGAGTTCGGCCGCGAGGTCCTCGCGCTCCGACTCCGCCGACTCGAGTTTCGACTTGAGGGCCTCGATGCGCTCCTCCCGCTCCTCGACGGCGCGTTTCAGGTCCTCGACTGCACGACCGGCGGACGGTTCCGTGCCTCGTTGCGAACCGGACGCGGCTCCCTCCGAACTCGATTTCGACGCCCGTCGTCCACCGGGTCTGGGTTCGGACTGACTCTGCCGCCCGCCGCTGCGGTCGGTCCCGGGCGTTCCCCGGGACGATTCGGTCCTGGAGGGGTTCGTCGAGGCGTCGCTGTCGTTCGTCCGCTGACTGTCGGCCGGGGCGCTCTCGTCCGGATCCAGCGCGGGGATGGACGTCGTCTCGCGCCACTGTGCCTCCTCGCGGAACGGATCGTCCTCCCCTTCCGGCCGAGTCGCTTCGTCGCGGTCCTTCCGGGCCCACTCCGAGACGGCGCGTTCGTGCTCGGTCGTCGGCGACTCCGCACCGGGCTCCTCTGTCGTTTCGCCACGCGTCGCGCTCTCGCCACTCGTCGCGGTCTCCTCACGCTCGTCTCCCCCGGGCGCCCCACGGGGAGACCGTCTTTCCGACCCGGATGGGCGTCGGTCGGGGTCGTCGCTGCCGGCGTCCGAGGTCTGGGTGGAAGCGTCGGACGGGCCCACATCGGCGTTCCGGGAGGACGCGTCGGCCCGGGATACGTCGGCGTTCTGAGAGCCGGTCTGCGACGATCCGGGGGAGTCCCCCGCCGCGGTTGTCGGTTCCCTGCCGGCGTCGTCTTCCGCGACGTCGACCGACTCGGGCTCGGGTTCCCGGGTCACGTCCTCGTCGCCGACTCCCTCTCCCTGGCGGTCGTCGGTCCCCACGTCCTCGTCGTCCGCAGGAGCCTCGTCGGGTACGGGTTCTGCCTCTTCGACCGCGATCGGTGCCTGACCGGCGTCCGACTCCCCGTCCTCTTCCTCGGTCTCGTCCTTGGGGGCCGGAATCTCGGTGATGTTCATCGACACCTTCGTGACCTCGAAGACGCCCACCTCGTCGTTGGCACGTTCGAACGCCTCCTCCCCGCTGACCAGGCGTTCGCTCTGTCCGATGAACGCCGCGGCCATCGACTTGCCCCCGTAGTAGACGACGTAGTAGTCCCCGCTCAGGACGTTCTCCGAGAGTTCGACGTACCCCGTGAAGTTCGCGTCCCGGAGGGTCTCGTCGGCCTCGGCGATGGGCGTGTCGTTGGTGAAGTACTTCGCCTGGGTGGTTCCCCCCCGCTCCTGCATCGAGAACAGGAGCGGGAGCGAATCGTGGGGCGCCGTGTAGACGGTGCCCGCAGCGTCCTGGACGTCGTCAATCTCGCCCTCGAAGACGCCGACGACCCGACCGTTGAGAACGAATATCCACGTGTCGTCGGCGACGACCGCCCCGGAGAAGTCCTCGTCCGCGAGTTCCTGGAGTTCGCGGAATCCCCCGGAGAACGGCCGAGTCTCCCAGGACTCGACCTGCTCGACCGTGCGCGTGTGCATATCGCATCGAAGGGTAGATGGGGGTAAAAGACTTTCCGGGCAGCGTCGGACGAGCGGCTGTCGGGCGGCGTTTCGGGGTGTATCTGTCGGTTACAGTTTCTGTGAGGCGTCGTCGGCGAGCTCCGACATGCGCTTACTGAGCCGGCCGGCACTCGAGAACTCGTCCTCGCTCATGGCCGCGGCGAGAGCGTTGCCCAGCACGAAGACCGCGTGTTTGTGCTCGCTCTTCGACTTGTGAACGTGGGAGGGGTCCACGTCGAGTTGCTCGTAGGCCTCGAAGTCGGACTCGGAGATGTTGTCGAACTCCGCGAACTTGTTCTTGATGTCGACCATCTCCTCGTGCAACTCGAGGAGTTCGTCCTTGTGCATGTTGATGGAATTGTAGGAAAGTGACCGGTTTAAGTGTTGTCCGGTACGGGGTCGCACGCGGGACTAGAAGACGTATTCGTCCTCGTGGCCCATCATGCCGCCCTCGTCCTCGAGGGAGGTTTCCTCGTCCATCGGTCCGCTCGTCTTGTAGGCCTTGATGCCGGCCGAGAGGAGTTGCTCGACGGCCTCTTCCTGACTGACGAACTCTCCTTGCTCGACGAGCTGGGCGATCTGCATCTCGATGTGGTCGGGGATGTTGACTTCCACCGTCGGCATTTATCGCTCGGGGCTTCGCCCCCTCCGTTCTTAAGCCTGACGGGGGATCTACCGCGTTCCCAAATGGATCCTCGTCCTTCCCGACGACGTCTTTTGGGAAGCAAAATCGATTTTTTCGAATGGGGAATCGCCAGTCCCAAATGCCTCCCGACGAATCTCCGGGCATGGCTGTACGGGACGTGACGGACCTGTACGAGGAGTTCGGCGACGAGCGCGTCCCCCCAGGACAGCGCGTCACCGACGACTTCCCGGTTCTCTCCAAGGACGAGACGCCGTCCATCGACGCGGGTGACTGGCGTTTCACCGTGACCGGCGCGGTCGAGACCGAACTCTCCCTGTCGTGGGAGGAATTCCGATCGTTGCCGGCCGAAACCCACCGACAGGACTTCCACTGCGTGACCGGGTGGAGCAAACTGGATTGCGAGTTCGCAGGCGTCCCCTTCCCCGAAATCGCGGACCGTGCCGGCGTCGAGGACGACGCGGTCCACGTGCTGTTCCACGCACACGACGGATACACGACGAACCTGCCACTCGAGGACTGCATGCGGGACGAGGTCCTCTTCGCGTGGTCATACGACGGGGAACCGCTCGAACCCGATCACGGTGGTCCCCTGCGGGTCGTCACGCCACACAAGTACGCCTACAAGGGGGCGAAGTGGGTCACCGGCGTCGAGTTCCTCACGGAACCCCAGCGAGGGTTCTGGGAGAAGCGGGGCTACTCGGTGACGGCCGATCCCTGGGCGGAAGACCGATACAGTTAGCGTAAAGGGGCGGCTTCCCCTCCGGTCACGTAATGGCTTCCCGCGACGGGCAGGAATCGGCGACGACGGCGTCCCTCCACAGCCGGTCCGTCCCCCTTCCGCCGACCCCGCTGCGAGACGTCCTGCGGATGGGCAGACCGATCCACGCCGTCTGGACCGCCCCCGACGAACCGGCCGTCGTCGCGAGCGGCGTCGCGGCGACCGTCACCGCGGACGGGACCAGCCGGTTCGCGACCGTCAGGGACCGGGGTCGTGCGCTCTTCGACGCCCTCGACGCCGACGGTGTCGAGACGGACGCGCGACCGCGACTCGTCGGCGGGTTCTCGTTTCACGACCGACACGACCGGACGCCCCCGTGGGAGGACTTCCCCGGCGCGTGGTTCGCGCTCCCGGCCGTCCAGGTCGTCCTCACGGACGACGGTGGGTGGATCACGGCGACCGGCGACCCGCGTGCCTCGACGGCCGACGACCTGGACGAGACGGCCGCGGCCGTTCGAGAATCGATCGTCGACGGTGGCCCGGTGACCCACGCACCGGGCGTGCTCGACACGGAGCGAACGACGTCCTTCGACCAGTGGACGACCCAGGTCGAGGCGGCCCTGGCCCGCATCGACGCCGGCGACATCGAGAAAGTGACCCTCGCGCAGACGCTTCGCGCCGACCTCGCCGACGAGTTTCCCCTGGCGGCGACGATTGACCGACTCGGCGAGACCTACCCGGACTGTTTCCGGTTCGCCATCAGGCCGACCGCGGGGACCGCGCCGCTGGGACCACCGGGTGAGGAACCGCCGGCCGTTCCGACGTTCTTCGGCGCGTCGCCCGAACGACTGCTCACCAAACGGGATCGCGACCTCGAGACCGGCGCGCTGGCCAGCACGGTGCGACGGGGGGAGACGCAGGCGACGGACGACCGCCTCGCCGACAGGCTCAGGAACGACGAGAAGTTCGAGCGGGAACACCGAATCGTCGTCGAGAGCATTCGCGATCAGTTGCGCCCGGTCGCGACGACCCTCCGCACCGGCGAGCGGACAGTCAGGCGCCTGGACGCCGTCCAGCACCTCTTCACCCCCATCGCGGCGCGGGCGCGGAACGTCCACGTGATCGACGTGGTGAGGGCCCTGCACCCCACTCCGGCCGTCGGTGGTCTCCCGCCGTCGGTCGCGCTCGAGACGATTCGGCAGACCGAGACCTTCGATCGGGGGTGGTACGCGGCACCCGTCGGCTGGTTCGACGCGAACGGCGACGGGAGTTTCGCGGTCGGCATCCGATCGGCCGTGGCCGAAGACGCAACGGCGACGCTCTTCGCCGGGAACGGTATCGTCGCAGACTCCGATCCGAACGCGGAGTGGGACGAGGTGCAATTGAAGTACCGCCCCGTCCTGGATCGCCTCAGATGAGTGCCCCGAACCGAAACGCGCTGTGGGCGCGGACCATCGTCGACGAGTTGGTCGCGGCCGGTGTCGGCGCTGTCGTCGTCTCCCCGGGGAGCCGATCGACGCCGCTTACCGTCGCCGCCTCGCGCCACGACGGCCTCGACACCTTCTCTCACCTGGACGAACGGTCTGGGGCGTACTTCGCCGTGGGCCGGAGCAAGCGGTCCGGGGCCCCGAATGCGCTCGTTTGCACGTCCGGGACCGCCGCGGCCAACTACCACCCCGCCGTGATCGAGGCGAACCAGGCACGGGTTCCGCTGGTCGTGATCACGGCGGACCGGCCGCCGGAACTCAGAGACAGCGGCGCGAACCAGACCGTCGATCAGGAGAAGCTCTACGGGGACGCGGTCCGGTGGTACAAGGACCTCCCGGAGCCGGAACCGGACGAGCGGAAGCTCCGCTCGCTGCGGACGGACGTGGACAGAGCCGTCGCGACCGCGAGCGGCGTTCCTGCGGGACCAGTGCACCTCAACGTTCCCTTCCGCAAACCGCTCGAGCCGGTCGAGGTACCGGGGGACGTCCCCGACGACCTCCAGACGACGAGCCGTACGGGCAGGGGGAGCGAACCGAAGGCTCGCTGGAAACGGGGAACGACGGCGCTCGCCGAATCGACCCTGGAACGGATCGTCGACGTCGTCGAGAGCGCGGACCGGGGCGCGATCGTCGCCGGTCCCACGGACCGGGGCGACGACGCAACGGCCATCGCCAGACTCGCGACGGCCGCCGACGTCCCCGTGTTCGCCGACCCCCTCTCCGGTCTCAGGTTCGGACCACACGTGAGTGACGCGACGGTCCTCGGCGGCTACGACGGCTACGTCGGCTCCGACGCCGTCGCCGACTGGCCGGCGCCCGACGTCGTCCTCAGGTTCGGTGCCTCCCCCACCTCGAAGGCGCTCAGGAACTACCTCGCGGGGACGGACGCGAGGCAGTTCCTCGTCGATCCCGCGGGCCAGTGGCGAGAGGCGACGTTCACTGCGACCGACGCACTGGTCGCCGATCCGGGCGCCCTGGCAGACCGCCTGGCCGAGCGGATCGACAGAGCGGGGGATCGATCGTGGCACGACCGACTCGTCGAGGCCGAGCGGATCCACTGGGAGGAGTTCGACCGCACCCCCACGACGGACTTCGAGGGAAAGGTTCCGAGCGCGGTCGCGGCCCACGCCCCGGATCCGGCGACGCTCGTCGTCTCGAACAGCATGCCGGTGCGCGATCTCGATCGGTTCGCCCGACCGCGGCAGGCGGAGTACACGGTCCTGGGCAATCGGGGAGCGAGCGGTATCGACGGCGTGACGAGCACGGCCCTCGGAGCGGGGAGCGCGACCGGCGATCCACTCGTCCTCGTCACGGGCGATCTGGCCTACTTCCACGACGCGAACGGCCTGCTGGCGCCCGGTCGATTCGACATCTCGGCGACGATCGTCCTGATCGACAATCGCGGTGGCGGCATCTTCCACATGCTGCCCATCGAGGAGTTCGAACCGCCGTTCACCGAGCAGTTCAAGACGCCACACGACGTCGACTTCGCCCCGACCGCCGACGTCTACGGGATCTCGTTCGTCGTCGCCGAGGACCACGACGACTTCGTCCGTGCCTATCGCGAGTCGGTGGGGAGTGACGGGACCCAGGTCATCGCCATCCGTACCGACGCGGAAGCGAGTCACCGGACGCGAGAGAGCCTCGAAGAGCGGGTCCACGCGGCCCTGCGTTGATCGATTCGCCGCGATTCGGTCGGCGAAAGGAAGACTTTTGCGCGGTCCGACACCCGTTCACACTAATGGTTTCGGAACTCTTCGACCCCGATCGGTGGGAACCGATCGACGCGGTCGACACTCGGGACGTCACCTACCACCGCGCGACGGACGTCGGTGCGGTCCGGATCGCCTTCGACCGGCCCGAGGTGCGAAACGCCTTCCGACCAGGGACCGTCGACGAACTCTATCGCGCCCTGGATCACGCCAAGCGGCAGACAGACGTCGGGGCGGTGATCCTGACCGGTAACGGTCCCTCGCCGAAGGACGGAGGCTGGGCGTTCTGCTCGGGCGGCGACCAGGCCGTTCGAGGGGCGTCGGGCTACGAGTACGAGGGCGAAGAGCCCGACGCGAGCGAGACCGGTCGGCTTCACATTCTTGAGGTACAGCGCCTCATCCGACACATCCCGAAGCCGGTGATCGGGGCGATTCCGGGATGGGCCGTCGGTGGCGGTCACAGTCTCCACGTCGTGACCGACCTGACGGTCGCGAGCGAGGAACACGCGAAGTTCCTCCAGACGGATCCCGACGTCGCGAGTTTCGACGCGGGGTTCGGATCTGCCTACCTTGCCAAGCAGATCGGTCAGAAGAAGGCCCGCGAAGTGTTCTTCCTGGGGAAGACCTACGACGCGGAGGAGGCAGCCGAGATGGGGATGGTGAACGAGGTCGTCCCGCACGAGGACCTCGAAGACGTCGCCCTCGAGTGGGCGGAGGAAATCACGGGCAAGAGCCCCACCGCCATCAGGATGCTGAAATACGCGTTCAACATGACCGACGACGGACTCGTCGGCCAGCAGGTGTTCGCTGGCGAGGCGACGAGGCTCGCGTACACGACCGAAGAGGCCGAGGAGGGCCGCGAGGCCTTCCTCGAGGATCGCGATCCGGAGTTCGAGGACTTCCCCTGGCATTACTGATGGACGCCGAACGCTCTCGTGCGACGGCCTGGCTGATGGCTGCCCGACCGCAGACCCTCCCGGCGGCGGCAGCGCCAGTCGTCGTCGGGACCGCGATGGCCCTCGACGCGGGCGTCTTCGCCCCGTTGCCGGCACTGGCGGCGCTCCTCGGGGCGGCCTTCATCCAGATCGCGACGAACTTCGCGAACGACTACTTCGACGCGGTCAAGGGCGCGGACACGGAGGATCGGGAGGGATTCACCAGGGTCACGCAGGCGGGACTGATCCCGCCGAACCGGGTGAAACAGGCCGCCACCGCGACGTTCTCGCTCGCGGGGCTGGTCGGCCTCTACCTCGTCTACGTCGGCGGCGTCCCGGTGGTGATCATCGGTCTGGCGAGCATCCTGAGCGGGATCACGTATACCGGGGGCCCCTACCCGTTCGGGTACTACGGGCTCGGAGACCTCTTCGTCTTCGTCTTCTTCGGCCTCGTCGCCGTGACGGGCACGTTCTACGTGCAGGCGGCGAGTTTCGTGGCCGGGGCATTCCCCGCGTGGTTCCCGGCGGGTACGGTCACGCCGGCGGTGGTCGTCGCGAGTCTCCCGATGGCCGCGCTCTCGACGAACATCCTGGTCGTCAACAACGTGCGAGACCTGGAGACCGACCGGGAGAGCGGGAAGATCACGCTCGCCGTCCGACTGGGATACCGGGGCAGTCGCCTCGAATTTCTCGCGATGCTCGCGATCGCCTACCTCGTTCCGTTGGCCCTCGTCCTGGGATTCGGGTACGGCCCGTCAGTCCTCCTGCCCCTGGCGAGCCTGCTCTACGCTGCCCGCATCTGGCGGGTGGTCAGCACCCGGACGTCCGGCGACGCCCTCAATCCGGCGCTCGAATCGATGGGAAAACTCCTGGCCCTCTACGCGGGCCTCTTCGCCATCGGCGTCGCGATATGAAGGCGTCGCTTCTGCCGTTCACGCTGCCGCTCGTCTCGCCCCTCGAGACGGCCGCGGGGACCGTCGCGGAACGATCGGGCTGGATCTTCCGCATCGAGGACGACTGCGTCGGGTTCGGCGAAGCGACCCCGTTGCCTGGATTCACGGAGACACACGAGGAGACCGAGACGGCCCTCCGACGCGCTCTCGAAGCGGTGGAGGACGACGACTGGCCCGCAGCGTTTACAGCCGTCGCGGGCCGACCGGCCGCCCGGAACGCCGTTGCGACGGCGGCCCTCGACGTCCGGGCCCGGCGCGCCGATCGTCCACTCGCCGGCGAACTCGGGGGCTCGACGCCGACCGATCCCATTCCGGTGAACGCGACGATCGGAGACGCACCCGTCTCCGAGACGGCGTCGGCCGCGGCGTCGGCCGTCACCGAGGGGTTCGGGACCGTGAAGGTGAAAGTCGGCGCGAGACCGCTGCCCGAGGACCGCGACCGGATCCGCGCCGTACGCGACCGCCTGCCGGGTGACGTCGACCTGCGACTCGACGCGAACGGAGCCTGGGATCGACGGACAGCCGCGACCGCCATCGACGAGTTTCGGAGCCTCGACGTCGAATACCTTGAACAACCCCTCCAGGCGACCGATCTCGAGGGGCACCGGAACCTCCGGGGATCCGTCCCGATCGCGCTCGACGAGTCGCTCGGGCGGCGGTCGTGGCGGGCCGTCCTCGACGCGAAGGCCGCGGACGTGCTCGTGCTCAAGCCGATGGCGCTCGGGGGACCGGAGGTCACCAGGGCTGTCGCCCGGTTCGCGGAACGGCGGGGGCACGCCGCGGTGGTCTCGAACACGATCGACGGCGTCGTCGCCCGGACCGCGGCGGCGCACGTGGCCGGGAGTCTCGGGGAACCCGCCGCGGCCGGTCTCGCCACCGGTTCGATGCTCGAACGCGACCTCGCCCCGGATGCGGCACCCGTCGAATCCGGCGCAGTTCGACTCGCGGACGCCCCCGGGCTCGGTATCGACGAGGTGATCGTCGATGCGTGACTGGCTCGCGCTCCGGCGGGACGCCACTCCCGACGACGTGGCGTTGATCGCCGATCGATCGGGCGCGACCTGGACGTACCGCGACCTGGACGAGGACGTGGACGTGGTGTCGAGTGCACTCGCGGGACTCGGCGTCGGCCCGGGGGACCGGGTCGGTCTCGTGATGGACACGAGTCCGGCGTTCGTCCGCCTCGTCTGGGCGGTCCAGCGACGCGGGGCGATCCTCGTGCCATTCAACGCGGGGCTCACGGCCGACGAGATCGGCGACCAGGTCGAACGCGTGGACCCGGACGTGGTCGTCGCGGACGCCGACCACGAGGAGACGGCCGTTACGAGCGCTGACGGGGTCCCTGTCGTGGGCGTCGCGACGGAGGGGCTGGACGCCGTGGAAACCCTTCACTCGTTCGGGGGAGACGACGTCGCCCCCGTCGATCGATCGCTCACCGAGACGATGGCCGTCCTGTTCACCTCCGGGACGACCGGATCGCCGACGGCAGTCCGGCTCACCGCGGCCAACGTCCTCGCCAGCGCGACCGCCTCCGCGTTCCGGCTTGGCGTCTTGCCGAGCGATCGCTGGCTCCTCTGTCTCCCGATGTACCACATGGGCGGCCTCTCAGTCCCGATCCGGACGACGGTGTACGGCACGACGACCGTCCTTCAGGAGGACTTCGATGCCGCGGGGGTCCTGACGGCCATCGAGGAACGGGACGCGACCGGGGTCTCGCTCGTCCCGACCATGCTCCGGCGGCTGCTCGACGCGGGAATGGGACGGAGTTCGCTCCGATTCGCGCTGGTGGGCGGTGGCCCCGCCGACCCGGACCTGATCACTGCGGCCCGGGACGCGAACGTGCCGGTGTATCCGACGTACGGAATGACGGAGACGGCCTCGCAGGTCGCCACCGCGACCCCCGCGGAAGTCGAGGACGCCCCCGACACCGTCGGTCGCCCCCTCGCGGGCGTCGCGGTCGTCGTCCGCGACGAATCGGGCGACCCGGTCCCGGCAGGCACCGTGGGCGAGATCACCGTCGCAGGCCCAACGGTCTCCCCCGACGTTCGCGAATCGGGTCCGTCGGACGGGGGCTGGTTCGCGACCGGCGACCTCGGGTATCGCGACGGGGCGGGCCGACTCTTCGTGGTCGGCCGGGCAGACGACCAGATCGTGACCGGCGGTGAGAACGTCGCCCCTGCGACCGTTCGGCGGGCCATCGAGGGTCACCCCGCGGTGGAGGCGGCGGCAGTCGTCGGACTCCCGGACCCCGAGTGGGGAGAGCGCGTCGCGGCGCTGGTCGTGCGGTCCGGGTCGGTCGATGCAGACGAACTCGACGCCTACCTCCGGGACCGGCTGGCCGACTATCAGCGTCCGAAGACGATCGGCTTCGCGACCGATCTCCCGCGAACCGCCTCGGGGACGGTGGACCGGGACGCGGTCGCGGACCGCCTCCGGAAGGTGGAATCTTAAGCCGTTTCGCGCCGAACCGGCGGCCGTGTGCACGATCGTCCTCGCGTGGAGACAGTTCGATGAGGTGCCCATCGCGGTGGCGGCGAACCGGGACGAAGCGCTCGGGCGTCCGTCGAGTCCACCTCGCGTGACGGACGGGGACCCGAGGGTGATGGCCCCACGGGACGAGCGAGCGGGCGGCACCTGGATGGGCGTCAACGGACACGGACTGTTCGCCATCGTCGCCAACAGATGGAGGGACGGGGACTTGGCCGGTGACCGATCGCGTGGCCTCCTCGTCGACGACGTATTGCACGCGACCGGTGTCGAGGAGGCCAGGGAGGTGCTCCGGCGCGAGACCGCGGCGAACGAGTACGAGGGGTTCAACCTGGTCGTCGCCTCGCCGGAGAGAGCCCTCGTGTTCGTCTGGGACGGCGAATTGCGGGAAGAGCGGTTCGACCCGGGCGTCCACGTCGTGGTGAACGTCGGGGTGGACGGACAGTTCGAGGTCCCCGACGACCGACAGGAGGTCGGCGAGCGACAGACCGCGGCCGCCGAGAACGTCGCGTCGGGGGTCGACCCGCGGCCCGACGAGACGGCGGACGAGTGGCTCCGGCGTGCGGGATCCGTGCTCGGCGATCACCAGTACGGGGCCTGCATCCACCGTGACCGGTACGGGACGGTCTCCTCGTCGCTGGTCGCGGTACACGCCGACGGGCGCGTGGACTGGCAGTACGCCGACGGACCCCCGTGTACCGCCGACTACCGGTCCGTCGACGGTCAGATTTAAACTGGCAGCGAACGCCCTCTATCGTATGAGCGCCGAAGCCATCGAGGAACTCTCGGACGACGAGCGCCGCGCACTCGAACTGGTCCGAGAGGAGGGGGAGATCTACCAGTCGGAGTTCTGGAAGGCCCTCGACGTCTCCTCGCGAAAGGGAAGTCGGATCGCGACCACCCTCGAAGACGCGGGGCTGATCGAGCGGGAGAAGGCGGTCTACGAGGGGAACACGACGTACCGTCTCACGCCCGTGATCCGCGATCGCGATCTCGACTACCGCCTCTTGATGGCGGGCGACATGCTCTCCCCGTTCGTCGGCGAGGAGGAGGTCGATCCCCAGTCCGACGCCTTCTCGCAGTGGATCATGAACCTCGTCTACGAGGAGTGAGCGCCGACGCCCGGGGCGGCCGCGCGTGCCTCAGGCGAGTGCGCTTCCCAGGCGAACGATCGTCTCCTCGCCGAAGGCCGGGCCGACGATCTGGAGGCCGACCGGGAGACCGTCGGCCTGTCCCGCCGGCACGGAGATGGCCGGGAGGTTCGCCAGGTTGACCGGGACGGTATTCGCGTCGATCAGGTACATCTTCAACGGATCGTCGAGGCTCTCCCCGATCTTGGGTGGGAGCACCGGCATCGTCGGCGTCACGAGCGCGTCGACCGCAGAGAGCGCCTCGTCGAAGTCCTGCTTGATCCAGGATCGCGCCTCCTGGGCCTGTTTGTAGTACTTGTCGTGGTAGCCGGCCGAGAGGGCGTACGTTCCCAGGAGGATACGGCGTTTGACCTCGTCGCCGAACCCCTCGGAGCGCGCCTCGGCGAAGGACTCGTTCCAGTTGCCGTCGAAACCGCCCGAGGTCCCGTACCGAACCCCGTCGTACCTGGCGAGGTTCGAGGACGCCTCCGACATGGCGATCACGTAGTAGGCTGCGACCGCGTACTCGACGGAGGGCAGACCGACCTCGGTGGTCTCGACGCCCGCCTGGCGGAGGTCGTCGAGGGCGCGCTCGAACCGGTCCGCCACGGCGTCCTCCACGCCATCGGTCAGTTCCGTGGGAACCCCGACGCGCATCCCGGCGACGTCTCCGTCTGCGGCCGCCGCGTAGTTCGAGTTCTCTCCCGTCGCTCTGGTCGTCCCGTCCCGCTCGTCGGGTCCGGCGATGACGTCGAGCAGTTCCGCTGCCGCCTCGACCGTCGGTGCGATGGGACCGATCTGTTCGAGGCTGTTCGCGTAGGCCACGAGCCCGTATCGGGAGACGAGCCCGTAGGTCGGCTTGATGCCCACGGTCCCGGTGAACGCGGCCGGGCACCTGATCGATCCTCCCGTGTCGGTGCCGAGAGCGAGGTCCGCTTCGCCCGCCGCGACGGCCGCGGCGCTCCCACCCGAGGATCCCCCGGGGACGCGGTCCTCGTCGACGGGATTGCGGGTCGGCCCGAACGCGGACGTCTCGGTGGTCGTCCCCATGCCGAACTCGTCCATGTTGGTCTTGCCGACGATCGTCGCGCCGGCGTTCTTCAGCCGCTCGACGACAGTGGCGTCGTACGGCGGGACGTAATCCGCCAGCATGTCCGATCCGCACGTCGTGCGGACGCCCTCGGTACTGATGTTGTCCTTGACGGCGACCGTCGCCCCCGCGAGTGGACCCCCCTCGGCACCCTCGATCCGCTCCTCGGTGATGAACGCGTTGACGCTCATGAGACCCGGGGTCCCTTGAAGCGACCCTCCTCCGTGTCCGCCGCGTTGTCAAGCGCCTCCTCCTGGGAGAGTGACTCGCGGACCTCGTCGGAACGCATGACGTTCACCAGGTCCGGTTCGGCCTCGACCGCGGGAACCTCCTCGAGGGCGTCGAAGTGGGACAGGATGTCCTGGAACTGCGAGGTGAACTCGTCCACCTCGTCCTCGTCGAGGTCGATCCGCGCGAGACTCGCCACGTGACGGACCTCCTCCGCGTCGACGGGCGATTCGCTCATGTGCCTCGAATCGCGCGTGGACTCGGTAAGGGTTTCGATGCGGACCGGTCAGCGGTACGGGCCGGATTCGCCGGAATCCCGGCGTTCGAGGCCCACGGGGCGTTATCCTTAACTGTGCATCGGTCTCACATACAGCTACCGCGGTTTTCCGCCCGCCAGCGGGCCCCACCATAATGAGTGATCCCGACAACGGAACCGAACGCACTCGCGTCCGTCCCCGCGAGGAGTCACGGACCGATTCCGACGAATCGGAGAAAGAGGAGGAGACAGCGGAAGGAGCGTCGGAGGTAGAAGAGGAGCTGGTCTGTCCAGAGTGCGGCGGCACCCTCTTCGTCGACGAGGAGCGCGGCGAGACCGTCTGCTCCGAGTGTGGACTGGTCGTCGAGGAAGACGAGATCGACCGCGGCCCCGAGTGGCGCGCGTTCGACGCCCAGGAGAAGGAGGAGAAGTCCCGCGTCGGCGCACCCACTACGGAGATGATGCACGACAAGGGACTGTCGACGAACATCGGGTGGCAGGACAAGGACGCTTACGGGCGGACCCTCTCATCCCGGCAGCGTGAGAAGATGCAACGCCTCCGGACCTGGAACGAGCGGTTCCGCACGCGGAACTCGAAAGAGCGGAACCTCAAACAGGCCCTCGGTGAGATCGAGCGCATGTCGTCCGCGCTGGGCCTCCCGAAGAACGTCCGGGAGACTGCCTCCGTCATCTACCGACGCGCGCTCAACGAAGACCTGCTGCCCGGTCGGTCCATCGAGGGGGTCGCCACTGCCGCGCTCTACGCGGCCGCCCGACAGGCGCGAACGCCCAGGAGCCTCGACGAGGTCGCGAACGTCTCCCGCGTGGAGCGGGACGAGATCGCCAGGACCTACCGGTACGTGGTCCGCGAACTCGAACTCGAGGTCGAGCCCGCCGATCCGGCGAACTACGTCCCACGATTCGTCTCCGACCTCGGACTCTCCGAGGACGTCGAGCGGCAGGCCCGTCGACTCCTCGAGAGCGCGAAGGACGCGGGCCTCCACAGCGGGAAGAGCCCCGTCGGTCTGGCCGCGGCGGCAGTCTACGCCGCCTCACTCCTCGCCAACGAACGGGTGACGCAGAACGAGGTCAGCGAAGTCGCGAACATCTCGGAAGTGACGATTCGCAACCGGTATCACGAACTCCTCGAAGCGGCCGACGCCGACACGACGGTCGGCTCCGCCGAGGAGGCCTGAGTCAGGCCTCCGCCCGTCGCGAGCGGACGTACTGCGAGACGTGGTCGTCCATCCGCCGCTTGAATCCTGCGCGTCGGGCCAGGCGATCGAGTTCCCTGGCCACGAGACTGCCGTACTGGACCGCCTTCTTCGGTCGTCTGGCGACTCGCTCGGGGAGATAGTCCGCCGCGACTCGACGGAAGGCGCGTTTGCGAACGTCGTCGGCCACGATCGCCGATTCCGGCAGACGGAGGGCGGCCGACACGACGTCGTCGTGGAGGAGGGGTGTGACCGGTTCGGCGCCGCCGGCCCGGACCGCGAGGGCGTCCCTCGTCGCCTGGTCCGGCATCGTCAACAACACCTCGCGCCGGGCGGCCCGGACGGTGTCGGCCTCCACCCGGTGGTCGGCCGCCGCCACCTTGGCGTATCCGCCGAAGAGTTCGTCTGCGCCCTGCCCGAGAGCCAGCCGATCGTACCCGTCCCCGGCCACGGTCGCCGCGACGAAGTAGAGCGGCATCGCGATCTGGACGTCCATCGCGTTCGTGCGATCGATTGCCCGAGAGACGACGGGAACGGCGTTCTCGACGTCTTCCAGGGTCAGTTCCCGAACGTTCGTCGAGCGACCCAGCGCCTCGGCGACGGTCGCTGCAGCCGTGACGTCGTGGCTGTCCGGGAACCCCACTGTGTAGAGTGGCGCGTCGAGCGTCGCGGCGAGCAGCGCCGAGTCTACCCCGCCCGAGAACGCCACGGCGAGGTCGTCGGTGTCGACGTCGGCCACTGCGGTATCGATGGCCTCGCGGAGTCCATCGAGCGCCGCCGGTTCCGCCACCGGGTCGGGATCCGGCAGCGACCACGAGTGGTCGAGTCCGTCCGGACCGGAGACGGTCCCCGCCGGCACCGGTCGTGGATTCGCGAGATCGGTCGGGTCGAACGCCCAGTCTTCGAAATCGGCCGCGTCGAAGAATGCGGGTCGCCGGCCGAGGACGTCCCTGACGAGGCGACCGTCCGGCAGTCGCCCGGCGAACCCGGTCGTTCCGGGCAACGGGTCGGCGTCCGCGATGGCCCGTTCGACGACCGCGGTATCGGCCCCGCGAATCATCGGATCGCGTCGGCGAGGCGGTTCTTGATCCGCCGTTTGGCCCCGCCGGCGGCCTGCCGGAAACTGATCCGCCAGGGCGTGCGCTTGCCCTCCACGGACGTGTGCCCCTCGCGGATCGCGTCGACGATGGTCGAGACGGAGGGGTCGTCGGCGTCGACCCGCGTGACTGCCTGGCCGACCATCTCGGCGATGTGTGCGTCGCTCCCCGCCGTCATCGGGAGACCGTACTTGCGGGCGAATTTCTCGGCCCGCCGGTTGGACCGTCCCGTCAACAGTCGCGAGTTGTAGACCTCGATCGCGTCGGCCGATCGCAAGGCCTCCGTCGAGATGTTGGGTGCGACGCCGCTCCGGGACTTCTGGAAGGGGTGGGGAACGATGGCGATGCCACCGCGGTCGTGGATGGCCTCGATCGTCTCGCCGAAGGGGCGCTCGGAGGGAACGCGCTCCTCGATGCCGATCGCGAGCACGTGGCCCGCTTGCGACGTGACCTCCATGCCGGGGATGCCGACCAGCCCGTACGAGTCCGCCAGGTCGGCGGCCTCCCTACTCGCGGCGATCTCGTCGTGGTCGGTGACCGCCAGTGCGTCGAGACCGACAGCACGGGCCTGCTCGAGGAGCATCTCCACGGGATCCCGTCCGTCGTACGAGAGCCCGGAGTGCGTGTGAAGCTCGACCGACAGCACGGGTGGGCGTTGGAGGCGACCGACAAAAAGGCCCCCGATTCGTTCGTTGCCGCACCGATCCGAACCGCCGACCCGTCCGGGTGACCGCGCTCGAGACCCACGAACGTGCACAACGAAACGAATAAACACGCCCCCTCTGTCCAATACTATGGATGAGCCTTTCCGACTCGGACCGCGAGCTCGTGGTCGGGACACTCGATCGCGAACCGACCACGGCGGAGGCCGCCCTCTTCGAGAACCTCTGGAGCGAGCACTGTGCGTATCGCTCCTCTCGCCCGCTGCTGGACGCCTTCGACTCCGAGGGGGACCAGGTCGTCGTCGGCCCGGGTGACGACGCGGCGGTCGTGGCCCTGGACGACGACACGTACGTGGCCTTCGGCATCGAGAGCCACAACCACCCGTCCTACGTCGACCCCTACGACGGCGCCGCGACCGGGGTCGGTGGCATCGTGCGCGACATCATCTCCATGGGCGCGTATCCGATCGCGCTCGCCGACTCGCTCTACTTCGGCGACTTCGAGAGCGAGCACTCCCGCTACCTCCTCGGGGGCGTGGTCGAGGGCATCGGCGACTACGGCAATTCGATCGGCGTGCCGACCGTTCGCGGGAGCACGCAGTT
Source organism: Halanaeroarchaeum sp. (assembly GCA_042216165.1). Classification (GTDB taxonomy): domain Archaea; phylum Halobacteriota; class Halobacteria; order Halobacteriales; family Halobacteriaceae; genus Halanaeroarchaeum. Next base: position 15,926 of record JBDGUD010000044.1, on the reverse strand, counting down.
CCACGACGATTACGAGGGCAACCCGCTCGTCAACGTGGCCTGCGTCGGGGTCGTCGACGAGGACCGGCTGGTGACTGCCGACGCGAAGGAACCGGGGAACAAACTCGTGCTGGTCGGCAACGCGACCGGTCGAGACGGCCTCGGCGGTGCGAGTTTCGCGAGCGAGGACCTGAGCGAGGACGCCGAAACCGAGGACCGACCCGCCGTTCAGGTCGGGGACCCGTACACGGAGAAGTTGCTGATCGAGGCGAACGAGGAACTCGTCGAGCGCGATCTCGTCGAGGCGGCCCGGGACCTCGGTGCGGCGGGCCTCGGCGGAGCCACCTCCGAGATGGTCGCCAAGGGCGGTCTCGGAGCCGACATCGACCTCGGTTCGGTTCACCTTCGCGAACGGGGGATGAACGCGACGGAGATCCTGCTGGCCGAGTCACAGGAGCGGATGGCCTACGAGGTGCGTCCCGAGAACGTCGACGCGGTCGAGGGCGTCGCCGAGCGGTTCGACCTCGGCGTCGCCGTCATCGGGGAGGTCACGGACACCGGCCGGTACGTCTGTCGCTTCGAGGGGGAGACGGTGGTGGACGTCCCGGCCACCTACGTCGCGGACGGCGCCCCGATGAACGATCTCCCGGCCCTGGAACCGGAGACGCCGGATCGAAACCTCCCCGGGGCGGACCTCGCCGACGCGTTCGAGGCCGTCGTATCGAGTCCCAACACCGCCAGCAAACGCTGGGTCTACCGCCAGTACGACCACGAGGTCGGGGTCAGGACCGCCCTCCGCCCCGGCGACGACGCTGCGATCGTTGCGATCCGCGAGGCGGAACAGGGCCTCGCGCTCTCCTCGGGGACGAATCCCGCGTGGACCGACGCCGACCCCTACGAGGGGGCACGGGCGACCGCCATCGAGAACGCGACCAACCTCGCCGCCAAGGGGGCGCGACCGCTGGCAGCCGTGGACTGCCTCAACGGCGGAAATCCGGAGAAACCCGACGTCTACGGTGAGTTCGCCGCGATGGTCGACGGTCTGGCCGAGGGCTGCGCCGCTCTGGACGTCCCGGTCGTCGGCGGGAACGTCTCGTTGTACAACGACTCCGCGGCGGGTCCCATCCCGCCGACGCCGACGCTGGCGATGATCGGCACGAAATCCGGGTACGAGGCTCCCTCCCTCGCACTCGACGGCGACGCGACGCTCCTCCTCGTCGGCGGGCACGCGAACGCGGTCGGTGGCTCCGAGTACCTCGAACGGATGGGCGGCAGCGACGAGTTCCCGCGACTCCCAGACGATCCGCTCCCGGTCGTCGAGACGATCGCGAAGGTCGCGAACGGGGACGCGACCACGGCCGTCCACGACGTGAGCGACGGCGGTCTGGCCGTCACCCTGGCGGAGATGACGACGACCGATGCGGGTGCCGAGGTCGAGGTCCCCGAGGGACTGGCACTCTTCTCGGAGGCCCCCGGACGCGTGGTCGTCGAGACGACCGAACCGGAGGTGGTCGAGAACGCCTTCGAGAGCGTCGCACCCGTCGTCGAACTCGGGCGGTCGACGACCGACGGTCGGCTCTCGATCGACGTGACGGACGAGGGGACCCTGGAATACGCCGCCGGGTCGATCGCGTCGCTGCGATCCACGCTGGAGTCGGCCCTCGATTGAGCGGCCGGAACCCTTTTTGCCGGTCTCGCGAAGAACCACCCATGCGAACGGCCGCCCTCGTTGTCGCGGTCCTGGTGGTCCTGGCGGGGTGTTCGGCACCGGTGCCGCCGTCTCACGGCGATGCGGCCGTCCGGGACGACCACGAGATTCGGGACGTCGCAGTCGAGAACGGGTCGATCCCCGTTAACGCGACCGCACTCTACGGGACGGTCGCCAGAATGCTCGAGACCGACGCCCGGGCCCCCGGACGGATCGTCCTCGAGCCGAATTCGGCGATGGGAATAGCCAGGGAGCCGATGCCGCCGTTCTTCCAGATCATGGGCGTGGACCGTCCACCGGGAGCCACCCGGGCCGCGACCGCCCTCGGGTACGTGGCCGATCCCTCGACCGTCCATCTGAACCGGAACCTCGTGGACGACCCCGAACAGGTGCGTCTCACGCTGGTACACGAGTACGTCCACGTCGTCCAGGGACGGACGGACGCCGGCGAGGCCCTCCGGGAGAACGTCCCGGACCCGAACACGACCGACGGGACCATGGTCCGGACGAGCGTCCTGGAGGGGGTGGCCGTCGGGGTCGAGACGGCGTACTGGAACCGGACCGTCGACGACGGAATGAGTCCGGCCGCCGGAATGGAAGCCTCCTACGAGGCCACCGACGGGGTCCGTCAGTGGCTCTACGCCCGATATCACTTCGGGTACGAGTACGTCCAGGCGCGGACCACCACCCTGGCGGGCGCTGACTCCCTCTACGCGTCGCCACCGCGGACCACCGAGGAACTCCTCCACCGGCTTCCACCCGGCACCGAACCGATGCCGCCGCTGTCCGTCGACGTTCGCTCTGCCGAGTGGAACCGGAACGGCACCGACCGCCTGGGCGAACTCTTCGTCCGCGTCGCGCTCGATACCGAGCTCGACGCGAACCGGTCCAGGACCGCCGCAGCGGGGTGGGGCGTCGACAGGCGCGTGGCGGTGACCGACGGGTCGGAGACGGGATACGTCTGGGCACTCCGTTGGGACGACGCGGCGAACGCCACCGAGTTCCACGCGGCAATGCGGGCTTACCTGGACGATCGGGCGACACGACGCGAGGGCGTCTGGGAGGACGGGGACGCGACGTTCGCCCTCCACCGGGTGGGAACGGAGACGGTGGTCGTGACGATGGGTCCGGCGTCGTTCGTCCGGGAGGCGGGCGTCGACGGAACGAACGCCAACGTGGTGGTTCGCGTTTAGAAGACGTATGGGAGGCCGGCGACGAGGAACATTCCGATCGAGAGCACCACGATGCCCACGATGACGTCCGTACCCGAGTAGCCCTGCATCGGTGATGTGACACGTCCGGTCGGCTCCGAATCGTCGTCCTCGCTCATGTCCGTGGCTACGGTACTCCCGTACTTTGAAGTATCGAACCCGGGCGGTCGGGACACCTGCCGTGACCCGAAGCAGTTAGTTCCGGGGCCCACTCACACGTGACATGGACAGTCGCAGTCGGCACGTTCCCGGGAGGACTCGCGTATGCCGCTGACGAAGCGGGTCATTCCCTGTATCGACGTGGACGTGGACGAGAACGGGGATGCTGCCGTCTACACGGGCGTCCAGTTCGAGGACCTCGAGTACACCGGCGACCCCGTCGAGATGGCGAAGGAGTACAACGAGGCGGGAGCGGACGAGTTCGTCTTCCTCGACATCACGGCCAGCGCCGAGGGCCGGGAGACGATGCTCGACACGGTAGAACGGGTCGCCGACGAGGTGTTCATCCCGCTCACCGTCGGCGGGGGAATACGCACCGTCGAGGACGTCAGGGAGACCCTCCGCGCGGGAGCCGACAAGGTCTCGATCAACACGGGCGCGATCGATCGACCCGAACTCATCTCGGAGGGGGCGAAGGCCTTCGGGAGCCAGTGCATCGTCGTCTCCGTCGACGCGAGCCGCCGCACTGACGACGGGGGGGAGAACTACGTGGACGTGAACGGCGAGTCGGTCTGGTTCGAGGCGACGGTCAAAGGGGGCCGCGAGGGGACCGGCATCGACGTCCTCGACTGGGTCGCCGAGGCCGAGGAACGTGGGGCAGGTGAGATTTTCGTGAACTCGATCGACCGGGACGGCACGAAGGGCGGCTACGACCTCGCGCTGATGCGCGCGGTGGCGAAGACCGTCTCGGTCCCGATCATCGCCTCCTCGGGGTGTGGGTCACCGGAGCACATGCGGGAGGTCTTCGACGTCGGCGCGGACGCGGCGCTGGCGGCATCCATCTTCCACTTCGACGAGTACTCCATCGAGGAGACGAAGCGGTACCTCGACGAGCACGGCGTGCCCGTTCGCCTGTGATCAGGCCGCCGCCTCGAACGCCTCGCGAAACGCCGTCAGCTGGTCCGTCACGGTACCGGTCGCAGTCTCGAGGGCGTCGAGCGGGTCGGTCCCGTCCTCGGTGGTGACCGTGAGGACCGGCTCGGTCTGGCCACCCGACTGCTCGGGGTTCATGTCGTAGGTGGCGGCGGCGACCCCGTCGGTCTCGAGCAGGGCGCCCTTGAGGACGTTCATGAACGTGTGGTCCTCGCCGGCGACCTCGATGGTGAGTTCCTCGTCGCTCTTCTCGATGACCCGCAGATCCATGGATCACGGTACTGGTGAGAGGCGTTTGAACGTTTCGACACGGCCGGTCGCCGGCGCACATTTTTGTGCGTGGCCGCCTCCCTGCCGGTATGGACGTGCTGTCGCTGGGGCTCCGTGCCGGTGTCGCACTGGTGGTGCTCGGTTCCGCCCTCCTCGTGCGATGGCTGGATCCGGGCTCGCGCTCCTGGGGACGCCGTCTCCGGTCCAGGCTCGTCGCCGGCGTCCCGTGGGGAACCCTGATCGCCGGTGGCGTCGTCATCCTGGTCTACCTCGTCGTGCAACGCGGGTACGCGAACCCCTACGATCCGCTCTACATCCCCTTCAGTTCCTGGTCGTACTTCTACCCCCTCGGCGTGGTCCTGGCCCCGTTCTCCCACCAGAGCCTCGGGCACCTCACGGGGAACGTGCTCGCGACGGTCGCGATCGCGCCCCTCGCCGAGTACGCCTTCTCGCATTTCCCCACCCGGCGCGGGGCCTCCGCGTTCGGGAGTTGGCGAACGAATCCCTACGTCCGGGCGTTCCTCCTCTTCCCGGCCGGCGTGATCGGCGTCGGCCTCCTGACCAGCGTCTTCGCGTGGGGACCGATCATCGGGTTCTCGGGAGTGGTGTTCGCGTTCGCCGGATTTGCCCTCGTTCGCTATCCAATTTCGACCGTGATCGCGTTGAGCGTCCGCGACGTCGTCGGCACCGTCTACGCCGTCCTCCGGGACCCGATCGTGCCTGGCGCGGCCGGTCCGTCCTTCGGCGCGCCGTGGTGGGCCGGGATCGCGATTCAGGGGCACCTCCTCGGATTCCTCCTCGGTGTCGCCCTCGGGACGGCGGTCGTCACGGCGCGTCGGTCCGAGGAGCGTCCAACCGTGGGGCGGCTCTGGTTGGGCGGCGTACTCGTCGCCTCGAACATGACCCTCTGGGCCGTCTGGTGGTACCGCAGCGGCAGCGCGTACGTCCTCTACCGCGGACCGGGGATGCTCCTGGTCTTCGCATTGGCCATGATCGTCGCGCTCACGGTCAGTTCAGCGACCGAACGCCGCGTCGCGGGGGTGTCCGCCCGCCACATCGGCCTGGCCGTCCTCCTCCTCCCGATCCTCACGATGGGATTCGTCGCGGTTCCGCTCAACGCGACGGTCGTCGACGACCCCGTCCCCCCCGGTGAATCCGTACGGGTCCGAGGGTACACGGTGACGTACGCCGAGGGCGTGCCGAACCAGCGCGTCGGCGCGATCGACCTCTCGATTCTCGGCGAGACGACCACGGTGAACGCGAGTGGCGTCATCGTGATCAACGCGGACCGGACCATCTGGACAGAGGCAGTCTCGGAGGGGGCGCTGGCGTTCGCCGGCGAACGGTCCGTGCGCGTCGGCGGACTGGGGTGGTCGACGTCGATCGACGCGATCCGCCGCGGATGGTCCGTGACGGGGGGCGGGACGGCCTACCAGGTCGCCCTCCAGCCCGAAGACGGCCCCCGAACGTGGGTGTTCCAGACGTCGGCCCGCACGGCCAGTCCGACGATCGCCGGACTGAACCTCAGTGTCGAACCCGTCGATGGGTCCTTCACCGTCTCCGTGACCCGCGGAAACCGGACGCTGGCGACCGAACCGATTCCGGCCATGAACGAGTCGGTGCGGGTCGGAACCCTGACGGTACGACGCAGGGGTGACCGTCTCATCGCGATTCACGGGGACACCCGTGTCCCGTTCGCCGCGAGAGAGACTTACGAGTGACCGCCCGTCCACTCGATGCGAAACACCTCGGTCTCGAGGGTGCGCTCGTCCTCCTCGTGGTGGTCGAACTGCCGTGGAAGCGTGAAGGTGGCCTCGTACGCGTGTGTGATGGTTCCGCCAGCGTCGGCCGCGAAGGACTCGACGAACGATCGGCTTCCCCCGTTGTGAATCGAGTACGAGACCGTCGCCACGTCTGCGGCCGCCCCGAGAAATCCCCGGTCGGCGTGTCGACGGCCTCGCTGTGCGCCGAAGGGTGGGTTCGTGAGGACCGTCGCAGAATCGAGACACACCGGGGGGCGTTCGCCGTCGCCACGGATCCAGTCGATCGCGACCGGCGGCCCGACGGCCTCCTCGTTGGCGCGGGCGACGTGGATGGCGGACGGATCGATCTCCACTCCGACGACCCGATCCGCACCGGCCAGTGCAGCACCGATGGCGAGCACGCCCGTTCCAGCACCCAGGTCGACGACCGTCCCGGTCAGGTCGTCGTGGAGTCCCGCCAGGTGAACGACGTGGGCGGCGATCGGGGAGGGCGTCCGGTACTGCTCGCGATCGGCGGAGGGCTCCTCGAACCCCTCGAGGGCAGACAGGCGCCGTTCCAGTTCTCGTTTGTGCATGTAGACCCGGCGGGCCGTCGAGTCGGATGTACGACCCGCTCACGACACCGTTGGACCGGGATCGGTCAAAAACCCACGCCCTGCCCCCGGACGGTCTACCAGGTCCCGTGGAACGTGTCGAACTCGAGAGCGTCCATCGGTTCGTCGCCCACGGCGATGCGGTACTCCTGGGGGGTCAGCATCGGATCGTCGAACTGCGGCCCGTCGTCGGTCGTGACGCGGGGACACGCCGTGTTGACGTAGGCGTCGAAGCCGAAGTTTCGAAGCCGGTCAGGGGTCACCTCGTCGAGCGTGATGAGGTAGGCCGAATCGTCGTCGTTCACGATCTCCTCTGCCACGTCCCACCGGCGCTGTCCGATCTTCGAGGAGACGATAATGCCCCAGGTGTCCGCGTCCATCGCCCTGTGAATCGCGGCGTAGCGCTGTTTGACGAACCTGTCGGTGCTGGCCTCGGTGACGACGTTGTTCACCGGGTCGGCGATGACGACTCGCTTGTCGGGGTGTTCCATGCCGAGCCCGACCGGGTGGAACTTGCCGCCGCCGACGTAGAGGACCTGGTCCGCGTCGACGTCCGCGCTGGCGTAGTTGCAGCCGAGAACCTGCCCCTCGTGGGTGAGTCGCTCGTCGCCCTTGCGGGTCTCGACCGCGAAGCCACGTTCCTCGAGGAACTCGCGCATCTCCTCGAAGTGGCTCATGTGCTGGGCGGTGGTGACCAGGCCGACCGGTCCCGGTTCCAGGTCCTCGACGGCTTCCTCCATGATGGGGAGCACGTCGACGTTCGAGAACAGGGGGACGTAGATGATGTTCCCCGACTCCTTCATCGGCGAGTGACCGAAGTGGACGAAGACGTCCGTCCGGCGCATCAGCTCCAGGTCCAGGTCGCAGGCACCGTAGCACGGCTGTCCGGAGATGTAGATCGTGACGTCCCCCGGGAGGAGGTCGCGGAGATCGTCGGCGACGCCCCCGGAGCGGCGCTTCAGCCCCTCGGGGAACTGAAGACCGACCGAATCGGCGTCGCGCTCCGCGACGGCCTCGGCGACCCGGTCCAGTTCGTAGTCCCACTCCCGGTCGTACTTGAGGGCCATCCCGGTATTCGTGAGGTCCCCCTCGGGACGCTGCTCGTGACTCATTGCACCGGATTACTGGAGGGGCGGGGTTAAGGGCGACGGTTCGAGGCCCACAATATCGAGGGAGGGATACACCACAACTTCTTAGCGGGGCGACGGCGACCGGACTGTCATGGCCATTCACAGCGACTGGGGGGACTGGCTCCCCCGAGCCGTCGCCGACGCGAGCCCGGACGGGGTCGCAGTGTGGTACCTCGGGTGTAACGGCTTCGTCCTCAAGGGACGCGGTGGGACGACCCTCTTCGTCGATCCGTACCTGGGTACAGGCGACCCGCCCCGGACGATCCGGATGATACCGGTGCCGTTCGACCCGCGGGACGTCGGGCGAGCAGACGCCGTTCTGGCGACCCACGAACACACCGACCACGTCCACGGACCCAGCCAGGCACCGATCCTCGAGGGGACCGACGCCACGTTCTTCGGTCCCGACGCGAGCGTCGCGAAGGCGCGGGACGAGGAGGCCTGGCCGGAGGCGTACGACGTCGATTCCGATCGCCTCGTCCCGGTGACCGAGGGCGACTCCTTCGACGTCGGCGAGTTCGTGGTCCACGTGGAACCGGCCTACGACCCCGACGCCGTCCACCCGGTCTCGTACGCGATCGAACACGACGCCGGCATCTTCTTCCACGGCGGGGACACGAAACCGACACCCGAGTTCGAAGACGTCGGCGACCGGTACGACGTCGATCTCGCCGCGCTGGCGTTCGGATCCGTCGGTCGGATCCCGGACGGTGAGACCCGCACGCCCACGCGTACGCGGTGGTACAACGACGAGAACCAGATCGTCGAGGCCGCGAGCGCCCTCCAGCCGTCGAGGTTGCTCCCGACCCACTGGGACATGTGGAAGCGCCTCACGGCAGACCCGACGGCCCTGCACCACCACGTCCGTGGCTTCGAGTATCCCCAGTCGCTCTCGGTCGTGGAGATCGGCGACCGCGTCGACCTCCCCTGACCCCGGATATTTTAAGTGGGCCTTCGTTAACTACCCCGTATGCGTACGCTATCAACGGGGTGGTCCGCGTGAACGACGAGACGATCGTCGAGGAAGCGGGGATCACGGTCAGCAAGTCCTTCGACTCGGAAGGGTTCCCGGTGCCGGCGGTGACCTTCCAGGTCGAGTCCGACCGGACGGACCCGGTCGCCGTCCGGATCGTCGACGAAATTCCCGAGGGGTTCGGAATCGAGCAGATCGGGTTCCACCCCGACTATGGGAGCGAACACTGGACGGCCACCGGGGATGGGGTCGTCCGCTTCGAGCGGACCGTCGAGGCAGGGGAAGCCTTCACGACGGTCTATGGCGTTCGGATGGCCCAGGACGAGGAGCCGACGCCGTTTCTGGAGCCGCCAGCGGTCGAGATCGATCCGGACGCGCTCTCGGACGCGGACATCGACGAGGTCGTACCGAAGGAGAGTTCGGAGATCGTCCGCGAACTGGCCGGTGGCGAGCGGGAGACGGTGCCCGGACTCGAGGAGGAGGACGAAATCGACGCCGATCCCGCGGCCGCGGAGCAGGAAACCGAACCGACGGAGGCCGGGGCGGGCACTTCGACGTCCGAGGTGGACACGTCCGGCATCGAGGAGGAACCGGCCTCGGCAGGCGAAGACGTGGGCAAATCGGACGAGGGAATATCGGGCGACGGCGCGGAGATCATCGGTGACGAACGCGACGACGACGTGACCGCCGAATCCGAGGCAGATCCTCTCGAGGCGGAATCCGACGACGAGGAGAGCGTCTCGGCGATCGAAGCCGCCGGGGCTGCAACCGAGAGCGACGTCGAGGAGGCGGACGACGACCTCGAATCGCCGCTCGAGGCGAGCGCGGACGACACCTACGCCGAATCGTCCACGGAGTCCTCGGGGTCGGACGTGCAGGAACCGACCGAACCAGTCGAATCCGACGAACTGGCCGAATCCGACGAACCAGTCGAATCCGACGAACTGGCCGAATCGACGGATGCCGAGGTCACCGCACCGGCCGAAACCGCCGTCTCGGCCGCGGACCTCGACCTCGCCGGGGCGCTCGCCGAGGAGATTCGAGGTGGATCCGTCGACGACGACGACCTCGCCGTGATCCGGGAGGCCGTCGTCGAGCCCTCGGAGAGCGACCAGGTCCGCATGGAACACCTCCAGGGCAGAGTCTCGGACCTCGAGGCGTACACCGATGCCCTGGAGGAGTTCATCGACGAGAACGGCAGGGCGCAGTCCCTCCTCGCCGACCTGCAGTCGGACGTCGAGGAGGTGGACTCGGAACTCGAGTCGGTTCGCTCGCAGGTCGAATCTGCACAGGGCGAGCGACAGGCACTCCGCGAACGGATCGACGGTCTGACCGACGACCTCGCCGCCATCGAGGACGTGACCGACAGACTCGACCGCCTCGAGGGCGACCTAGAGGCCCTCGACGAACGCGTCGAGGACGCCGAGGAGGCATCGATGGCCGTCGCCGAAATCCGCGAAGACCTCGAGGACCTCGAATCGGACGTCGAGGAGTTCCGCGAGTGGCGCGACCAGCTCTCCGACGTCTTCGGTTGACGCCGTTGGCGCAAGCGCAAGGGGTATAGCCGCGCCCCCGCTTCTCTCGACAATGACTGTCCCGGTACGGATAGCGGTTCCCAGGAAGGGACGGCCCCTCGAGGCCGTCCTGGATCGGTTCGCCACGGTCGCCGGCGTCGAGGGGGTCGCCGACGACGTCATCTCGACGCTCCGCTACGAGAAGGCCGTCACGAAAGGAACGACGAGTGACGAACGTCCCGTGTACGATCGGCTCGCGGCGTACAGCGACCTCGACGACCCGCACTCGCCGGAGTACACGATGGTTCGTGACGACCGGGAGGCAATGCCTCGCCGGGTCGTCTTCGATTCCCTCCGCGTCGAGGTCGGTGGGACGCCGGTCGACCTCGTAGGTCGCGAAGAGCCCTTTCGCGCGCTCCGGACCCACGCCTTCGCGCTGGGCTTCGACAGCGCCGACCTCGTCCTCGAGGAGGTGGTTTCGCTCACGGACGATCCGCTGGCGTCCCTCTCCGACCTCAACGAGCGCATCGAACCACAGGACACGGACGTGCGAGTCGTCGGTGGACTCGACGACACTGTCTATCACACGCTCCTCGCGACGCCGGAGACCCTGGACGCCGGGCCGACCGACGACCTGGACCGCGACTTCGTGGACGGCTACCGCGGAAACCTCGTGATATCTCCCCGCTACGAGCGCCTCGTGGAGGCGGTCCTGGGATTGACCGCACTCGAGGACGTGACGTTCGCGTATCCGGACGCCGGACAGCAGGAGGAAGCGGCCATCGCCGAGGACGGCCTCGGCATCTATCTGACCGTGACCGGTGGAACGGCACGCGACCACGGTCTTCTCGTCGGCGAGACGCTCTTCCCGAGCGAAACGGTCCTCCTCGAGAACGTTCACGAAACGGGCGACGACGCCACCGAGGCGGTCAAGTCCGCACTCGACACGGGACGGACCGCGTCCACCGTTCCGCTGCCCTGATCACTCCACTGCCCGTTCCACGGCCTGTTTCGGTCGCGATCCCTCGTATTCGCTCGGCACGTACGGGCACAGCGGATCGGATTCCAGGGGGTCTCCGGTGTACGCGTACGCCCTGGACCGGCTGCCCCCGCAGACGTTCTTGAACGGACAGGCGCCACACTTCCCCTTCAGCGCCTCGGGGTCCCGCAGCGACTGGAAGAGATCGGACTCGCGGTATATGTCGACGACGGACTCCTCGCGGACGTTGCCGGCCGCCCGGGGCAAAAAACCGGACGGGTACACCAGTCCCGTGTGGCTCACGAAGGCGAATCCGTCGCCAGCGGTGATGCCAGTGCGACGCCTGACCCCCTCGGACGGGTCCCGGTCCGCCGGTCCCGCGCCACGCTCCTGAGCGAGGACGCGCCGGTAGTGGGGTGCCTCGGTCGTCTTGATTCCGAAGGGTGCGGACGACTGGACGTCCGCCAGCCACTCCATGACTCGCTCCGACTCGTCCGCGGAGATCGGCGTGAGGACCCGGCCCCGGCCCACCGGCACGAGGAAGAACACGGACCACAGGACGGCGCCGAGATCCGCCACGAGGTCCCGGACGGCGGGCAGCGATCCGACCGTCTCCCGGGAGACCGTCGTGTTCACCTGGAGGGGAAGTCCGGCGTCCCTGGCCGCTTTGGCCGCTCGAAGCGTCTGTTCGAAACTACCCGTTTCCCCCCTGAATTCGTCGTGCGAGTGCGGATCCGGTCCGTCGATGCTCACGGCGAGACGGCGGAGTCCCGCGTCGGCGAGGCGGTGGACCGTCCCTGGGTCCAGCGAATCGGTGCCGGAGGGCGTCATCGTCATCTGAAGCCCCTGTCCGATCCCGTATTCCACGAGGTCGACGGCGTCCTCGCGCTTCAGGGGGTCGCCACCGGAGAGGACGACCAGCTGGTCCTCGCCGAACTGTCTGGCGTCGTCGAGGAGCCGTCTGCCCTCCTCGGTGCCGAGTTCGCCTGGATGGCGGTCGGGCTGGGCGTCGGCACGGCAGTGTTTACAGGAGAGGTCGCAGGCCTGGGTGAGTTCCCAGATGAGCACGAGGGGCCGGTCGGCGGGGTCGAAGTCCTGGTCGAACATGCCATCCACTTCCTCTCCGTAATGGTGTGGCGAACCTATCTCCGTCCCCGAACGTATTCGGCCGGACGGTGGCCATCGTTACACGGTCGCGGTAATCTTCCGCCTGTTATATGTTCGACACGAGCGAACCCCCACGACGGTACATGGCCGACCTCTCCCTTCTCCTCGTCGTGGCGTCGACGATCACCCTCCTCGCCGGAGCGCTCGTCACCACGCTCGCCGTCCGTGCGGCACGAAGGACGGAAACCCGGACGCTGTGGGCATTCGCGGTGGGCCTCGCGCTGATTACGGCCGGAACCGCCACCTCGTGGACGGTGACCGCGAGCGCGGCCTCGCGAGTGAACGCCCTCGACGTCGCGATGAGTGCGTTCCCGGCCGCGGGCTTCACCGTCATGGCGTACTCCCTGTACCTCGACGAACGCCCGCACTGAATCCGAACATCTTCGCCGGGCCCCTTATCTTCGACTCGGCGCTATTCTATTACATGACGAATACCGAGGCCCTCGTCGAGGCGGACTCGACCGCCGGGACGACGGTCGAACTTCGATGCACGGGCCACGTCCGTCGGCGGGTGGGATTCGGAAAGACGGAGTACACGTTCCAGGGTTCGACGTTGCGAGACCTCCTGGAGGCCGTCTTCGGCGACTACGACATAGAGGATCTGATCATCGCCGAGACGGACGACGACGCGACGACGAGCGGGTGGGCCCCGAAGCCCGACACGCTGCCGGGGACGTGGGAGAAGAACCCACCCGGCGACCGCACCCGTCGGTACGCACGGGTCCTGGTGAACGGTCGATTCAACGAACACCTGGACGGACTCGATACGGAACTGGAGACGGGGGACAGGGTCGGGTTGCTCTATCCGTTCGTCTACTGCGTCTGATCAGCGATCCGCGGCGAACCGGTCGTCCATCGGCTCGACCACCTCTAGGGCGTCCGGGTCATCGGTCGGACCGAGAGAGTGGAACTCCACCCTGACGACGCCCTTCACGTCTCTCGCCCCCTCCACCGCGGGCGCGACGAACCGATTTCGATAGGGACGTCCGTCGCCGATCGGTCGGCCGTCACGTCTGTAGGCGATCATCCCGTCGAGTCCGTCGGTCAGGGGCACCGCGATTCGGTACCCGTCCGCCGACGCGATCGTGAGGTGGGTCGTGTCCGCCGGCGCGCCGACGGCCTCGAGCAGGGAACTGACGGGAATTCCCGTCCAGGTCGCCTCGTACCGGTTCCCCGACGCACAGACGATTTCGATCTGGTCGTCCGTCTCCGGGAGGCTCCCGTCGGATTCGGGACCGACGGTGATCGTCCGATCCGCTGCCGCGACGACGACCCTCCCGTCTCGCGTACGCCGCTCCGGACCAACCGGATCGCCCATGTACTGATTACGCTGCCCAGGTGGTGTATAGGTTGCGTCCAGATCCTCGTCGATCTGACCATCTATATTATAGCGACATACACTATATACGTTCGATTTACCGCCCGTTCTGTCCTCGTCGGGTCGGCAAATTTCCGACGACGGCGATACGTTTCTCACGATTGTTCGAATCTGTGAGGGGACCAAACAGCGAGAACGGGTATCGATCTCCCGAAACGACTTCTCACCAGCGTCAGCATCAGGACGGCCACTGCGGGGGCCAGCCCCTCCGGTCATCCCAAAATTGTCGGTACCAATCGCTCGCCCGTTGATCTGCCAGAGAATCCAATCATGGCTTCAGTCAGCCCCTTGCAGCGAATATGGGGCCGCCACGTATCGAGCGGGGTCATGCGACGACAGTCGGACCGCCAACCCATCTATCGATCGATACCCCGATGAGCCAGTCGACGACCCCCACGCAGAATTCGAGCGGAACAACGAAAAACTGCAGGATCAGTGGTGACCAGATATTTCAATACGTGCTATTCCATGGGACAATTGTACTAGTACAACGACGGTGTCAACCCGAAAAGCGGGTACATTACACCATCAATTCCGAAAATAAGGGCATTTATTTTGATAGGCGCAAGTGATAAGGTGGTGGAACCGGATCGGGGCGGTATGAGCGACACGAACGACGACGGTTCCAATCGAACCGTCGTGACGACGTACGTCCCAGAATATCAAAAGGAGGCCTGGAGCGATCACGCGGAGGAACTGGGCATGAGCCAGAGCGAATTCGTGAAGACGATGGTCCAGGCCGGCAGAAGGGGGTTCGGATCAGACAGCGATTCGGCCGATCCTGGAGACCCGACTTCGGACGCTGACCCCCAGGGTTCGCGTGCCGAAAACGGTGTTGCAGACGACCTCGAGGACACCGTTCTTCAGGCCATCGAATCCGAGCCATACCGCAGTTGGGAAGACCTGCTCGAGGTCGTCGTCGGTGATATCGAGGAGCAGTTGGAGCGAGCGGTCACCGATCTCCAACAGCGCAACGAGATCACCCACAGTCCGCGACGCGGCGGGTACGTACGCGTGGAGGAGTGAACATGGCGTCGACGAGTGACCCCGTCGAGTACTTCGTCGAGGACATGGCCTACCACGGTCGTTCTGAACGGACGCGTGCCGCGTACGAGCGAGTACTCGATCAGTTTCGAACGTTTCTGCAATCGGGCGATTCGAGATCGGACGGGACCGCGGTAACGCTCGCCGAGGCCACACACAGAGACTGTCTGGCCTGGATTCACGACAGACGGGGAGAGGTTGCCCCGAGCACGATCGCCACCTACGCGTCGTATCTCAATCGGTTCTACTCCTACATGGTCGAGGTCGGCGAATTCGACGAGAACCCCATGACGCTCGTCGTCGCGGAGATGGACGAACAAATCGAGACCGATCCGAGTCGCCGCGACTTCAGCGTACCCGAGATGCGATCGTTCGTGGCGTCGATCGGCCATCCGCTCGATCGAACAGTCGTCACGACGCTATTGAAGACCGGCATTCGGGCGGGAGAGTTAGCAAACCTCGACGTGCGGGACGTGAACGTCGAGAATACAGCAGTGCCGAGCGGTGACGTGCGCCCCCAACTGCGTGGGCGCCCTGACTCGTTGTTCGTCCCCGCGGCCCCATCCGCGGGAGACGCGTACAACGGCGAAATCCGCGAGGAATCGAACAAGCGAAAGCGGGATACGGTGATACCGATCGACGACGAACTGAAGAGCCAGATAGAACGCTGGTTCGCCATCCGCCCCGATACGACCGGGGCGGCCGAACCGCTCTTCGTCAGCACGGATCGAAAGTGGGGACAACGGCTCACCGGACCCGCTATCCACCACCTCGTCGAGCGCCACGCTCGAGAGGCGGGCTGGTACGAGACGAACGGCGGTGCCGAAACCAACGTGACGCCCCATTACTTTCGGCACTTCTTCACGACGCATCTCCGGGATCGGACTGGCGACCGGGGCATCGTCAAATACCTCCGCGGCGACGTGGCGAGCGACGTCATCGACACGTACACTCACGACTGGGGCGACCGGGTGCGGAGGGTCTACGAGGAGAACGTGTATCGTCTGTTCGAGCGACGACGTTCGAGTGCCTACGTGTAAACTATATAGCGCTATATCAAACGGGAACCCCTGATCCTGCGAATGCGTCGAATCTGTGCATGAAATCAGCTGTTTTCGACCGGTA
>JBDGUD010000025.1:40104-55784 GCA_042216165.1 Halanaeroarchaeum sp. | reverse complement strand
GCGCATGTCAACACGAACGTCGCGGCGACACTCGGTCGTTTCGGCCGGTCGCCATCGCCGGTCGATTTATGTCACGTGCCGGAGAATACGCCGGCAATGGATCTCGGCGGTCTGGTCTACGACCTCGTCCGGTTGTACGTCCTCGGCCTCGTCCTCGCCGCCGCTCTGACCGTCGCGTGGCTCTTCCGTGGCGACGTCGGATCACAGCCGGGCGTGGCCGGCATCTGGTTCGCGGTCGGTGGCTTCGGCGTTCTCGTCCTCGGCACGTTCCTCCTCGTCCAGTTCTCACGGGGTTGATCGAACGACCTCTCTGACGCTGGCCCCGAGGAGCCCGAGTCCGATGGCGATGCCAGCACTCGTCACGAGAAGCGTCGCCGCGTCGGTATAGGGCCCGATCGATCCCCAGAACTGGCGCACGGCGAAGACGAGCCAGACGAGGACGCCGAATCCGGCACCGTACACCAGACCCCTGCCCGTCGACGGTGCGAATAGACTCAGCAACGCGGCACCGAGGGCGACACCGACCCAGTGGATCCCGGCGAGGAGCAGTCCGATGGCGGCGACGACCGCGAACAGGAGGGGACGGCGCGGGATCGCACCGCGGACCCACGCGATTGCGGTCATTCGCCTCCACCTCCAAAGGACACCGACCGCCCCGACCACTCGCGATCGAATGGCAGGTAGTCTCCCCGTGCCCACCGCTGGATCTGGTCCGCGTACGTCGTCGAGAACGGGTTGCCGTCGTTGCCACCCGGCAGGATCACCGAGGCGTCACCGTCCATCGGAACCACCATGCGCCAACTGCTGCCCACGGCCGCGTCTCTCCGGTAGTTCTTGATCGTCGCCGCCGAGCCACCGACCGGGAGGCGTGGATAGTTGAGGAACGGCTGGTCGAAGGGGTGATCGATGGCGAGTCGGTTGTACTCTCCGTACCGCGGGGGCTCATCGCCGCCGAAGTCCTCGGCGACGGACTCCATAGCGGTGGCCATCGCCGCCGCCGGGCTATCGGGGGCCGCGTCGACGTCGAACCACGGACTCTCGGGACCCAGGGTAGTGGTGATCCAGTCGTTCGGGTAGTCGCCGGAGTCGAGTCCCGCAGCGTCGAATGCATCCCCGTAGAGCACCTCTGTGTACGCCTCGAACCACCGTGCGAACACAGTCGGCGCCCTGTCCTCAGGGTTCATGTCGTAGGTCCAGTCCGCCAGTTCGTCGAGGTACGACCGTGCCCGTTCGGAGAGTCTGGGTCGGATCTCTCGCAGTCTGGGGACGAGACGCGCGGCTCGTCCGTCGCGGACGTCTCGTTGCAGGTCGCGCATGTCACCCGGCGTGACTGGCCCGTCCGCGATAGCGGCATCGAGCCGCTCGTAGATTCGTTCGCCCCGGAAGGGTGGCGCGTACCCCTGGCCCAGATAGTGAGTGGGGTCGTCGGTCACTCGCTGGTTCGCCGTGGCGAGTACGTCCGGGTTCCAGACGCCCGGCTTCTCATCGAACGGGACGAACCCCTCCCAGGTCGAGGTGCCATAGGGGGAGAACCCCTGCCACTCGCCCTCCCCAGACGATCCGTCGAAGATACGGTTTCCGCGCACCTCCTCGCCCCCGACGGTTCTGATGGGGATCCGTCCCGTCACGTGGTAGAGGGTGTTTCCGTCCCTGTCCGCGTAGACCAGGTTCTGGGTCGGTTCGTCGAAGGCGCGAATCGCATCGAGTACGTCGTCTGCGCCGCTCGACCTCGCCAGCCGGTAGATTGCGGTGGTCGTCTCCGTCGCGGTGAGGCCGGTCCAGGCGACGGCGACCCGCTCGCCCTCCCGTTCGAGGACCGGCCCATGAACCGTCTTCCGGACGGTGACGGTCACGTCTTCGCCGTTTGCGACCTCGACGGTCCGTTGCGCCTCGTCGTATGACCGCCACTCGTCACCGTAGCGGTACTCGCCCACCCGGGTGTCGTACTGGAAGACGTCCAGGACGTCAGCGCCGACGTTGGTGAATCCCCACGCGCCGGCGTGATTCTCGCCGATCACGACGAACGGGACGCCGGGGAAGGTGACGCCGCGAACCCAGTAGTCGGCCGCTTCGAGGTGTTGCTGGTACCAGACCGGCGGTGCCATGAGGGTGAGGTGCGGGTCGTTACAGACGATGGGCGCACCGCTCTCGGTGTGGTCACCGGAGACCACCCAGGAATTCGATCCCACCCCCGAATCCGGCTCGTGCGGCCGGACCCAATCGACGACGCCGGAATAGTCACCTGGTGCGGCCACGTCCTCGGTAGTCGCGCTCCCCCGCTCGTCACGAACGATCGGGGTGTCGTGGTCCAGGCGAGTCGGGTAGAGGTCGGAAGCGACGTCGGAGCCGAACGCGTCCGCGACCGTCGCGATCCTGAGGGTTCGAAAGCTCCCCGTGAGGCCCCACGCGATCTGCTTTTGCATCAGCATCGTGTCGATCGGCGTCCAGGCCCCGGGTTCGTACTCGAGTAGCGAGAATTCGACCGGGAGCGCCTTCCCGGTGCGCGCAGCGTTGACACCCTCCGCGTACGCAGACACGAGGCGTCCAACTCGGGTGTCGGCGATCCCCTCCCAGGTCGCCTCGGCCGCGCCGACGAAGTCCATCTTCACGTGGAACTCGTCCGAGGACAGGGTCGCGTCCCCGACGACCGCCGACAATTCCCCCCGCATCTGTCGGCGCTGAAGGTCGAGCTGAAAGAGCCGATCGGCCCCGTGAAGGTACCCGACGGCGTAGTAAAGCGCCCGCTCCTCGTTCGCTTCGATCCGCGGGACGCCGTGGCCGTCGTAGGTGACGGACGCCTCGCCGTACGGGCCGTCGACCGAATCGGGCGGGGCCGATCGGGCCGATCGCCACACGGACCCGCTCAGGGGCGCGAATCGGTCCAGATAGGAATCGAGGTCCGTTCCCAGGACCGCTGCGCCAGTGCCGGTCAACGCGGCGGCGACGATGCCGCGCCTGACCCTGTCGATCGACTCCATGGCCCTGAATCGCATCGGGCCGACAAAACGATGGGGGTGGTCGGCCGAATCAGAAGGGAGCCACGTCGTTGACGATGTCCGGAATCGCGTCGAAGGGCGTCAGC
The DNA here is from genome assembly GCA_042216165.1 of Halanaeroarchaeum sp. Lineage (GTDB taxonomy): Archaea > Halobacteriota > Halobacteria > Halobacteriales > Halobacteriaceae > Halanaeroarchaeum. The sequence goes on along the minus strand of JBDGUD010000025.1, from coordinate 52,702 downwards.
AGGACGACGTCCTCGGTCCCGGCTCCGTCGTCCCCTTCGCCGTCGGGGCGATCTGATCGATTGGCGGGGCCGGCCCGATCGGACGGATTCGTCGGCCGCTCACCGGGATCGACCCATGCCATGGCATCCGTCTCGGCCGATTCGTTCCGGTTCGAGTCGGACTCGTTTCCGTCCTCTTCGATTCGGGGGTCCTTCTTCGCTGGCTGTTCGCGGTCGCCGTCAGCGCCGTTTTCCGGACGTTCGCCCCTGTCACTGGCGTTGCCCGGGCCGACGGCGTGAGCGGGCAGATCCGACGGCGGGCCGACCGGCACTCCGACGTTCGGTCCGGCAACCCGCTCCGCGACCTCGGTCACTGGCGAGTTGCCGAGCCGGCGACTGACGTTCTCCAGTTCTCTGATTTCGGAGACGTTCACGCCGGCCGCTCTGAGGGCCTGCTCGGGGAGTTCGCTGGCCCGTTCGCTGGTTCGATTCGCCAGGCGCTCGAGCGATCGGATCCGCGCCGTCAGGGCCGTCGATCGACCGACGTACACGCCGCGGCTGATGGTTCCGTTCTCGTAGGCTCGCTCGAGTTCCTGTGTGCGGTTCTGGAGTTCGGCGATGCGGGCACGGATTCGTTCGGTGTAGTTTGCCAGGACGGCAGCTTTCGAACTGTTGGAGTCAGCCACACCGAGGGCCACGCCGAGCGAGCGCGTCGCCACTTCCGCCTCGTACTCTGTCTGCTGGGCGCCGATCACGCCGGCGAGACGTGCTCCAGGGGGGACACCGTCGTCGGTGCCGTTGGATTCGTTCGCCGTCTCGTTCGTCGTGGTGGTGTTCGTCGCGGCGAGCGTCACGCCATCCCCGGTTGCCGAGCGGGAAGCGTCACTCGCTGCGGTCGCCATCCCCACTGCCCCCATCGTCGAGGCGACGACGAGGAGGAGCGTGACGGCGAGCGGGACGACTCGTCTCATGGATTCCGGTTGGCGACGGCCGCGGATATATGCCCGCGTCCCTGCACGCGAGTTCGTATCGATTAAGCCGAATTCATCGGGTTAAACCGTGGATTATGGTCGAATTCAGAGCCCATCGTCGCCGTCAGGCAGTTTGACCACGTTCTCCCGTCCGATCCGGAACTTCTCCACGTCGCCCGCGTCGTGCATCTCCGAGAGCACCTGGCTCGTCTTGGCCTCCGTCCAGTCGAGGCCGTCGACGATCTCCTGTTGTTTGGCACGCCCCCCGTGGTCCGACAGGAAGCGCTTGACGCGCTCCTCGTTGCTCAACAGTTCTTCCGGTGGTTCGCCACCGGCTCCCTCCGCCGGTTGCGCCGATGCCGCCGCGCCGCCCTCGGGGCCATCGCCGCCGGGCGCTGGCGGCACGTCGCCCTCCTCCTCCCCCTGTTTGCGGTAGTACCAGACGGCGGCGATCCCCACGAGGATCAGTCCGACGAAGACGGCCGCGACGAGAAGCCAGGCGCTCGTGGAACCGTTCGGGAGCGTGGTCGTTCCGTCGGTCCCCTGGGTCGTCGGTGCCACCTGTTCGACGATCACTGTGGGCTCGCCGGTCGCGAAGTCGAGCGGTCCAGCCCACGTGACGGCAGTGGGCCGGCTGGTGGTGGCGGCTGGCTCGACAGTGGTCGCGTGATAGTCGCTCGGCCACGAGACCGTCAGTGTCGTATCGGCGTCGAGAAAGAGCCCCCGCAGGGCGTCGCCGGCGACGATCCGGTCGGCCTCGGTCGCGGCGAAGTTGTGCCACGTAAAGGTGTACTGCAGAACGCCGTACGTCTGTGGCAACTGACGGATTTCCGCGGTCACGGCGAAGTCCGTCGCGCGCATCGAACGGCCGGTCTCGTTCTCTGCGTCGGCGACGGTCGCCTCGATGCGGGTGGCGAAGCGGTCGCGATACGCCGTCGAGTTGTTCTCGACGTCGGCGACCAGGTCCTCGAAGGCCTGCGTCTCGTTGTCGGTCGTCAACTGGACCCGGTACTCGACGGTCCACCGGGCGTCTCCGTCGGGCTGGAGGGCGACGGACATGTGGACCGCGTCCGGGTCCACCTCCGCTGGGGCCTGTAAACTGGTCTGTGCCGCCGTAGCGAGCGGTGTCACTGCTGACAGCACGACGACTATCGCCAGCAACCCAGCGACCTGACCCCGCTTCATAGTACACGTGCCTCGTCCCGGGGTGATATCTCTTGTTGCTTTGTCTCGCCGAAACTGTCGAGAAATTTGTCCGACCGCGGGCCTCAGTGGACCACCGATGCGAGCCTCAACGACCCATTATGGCCCCGTTTGGACGTCAGTCGACGTCGTCGAGTCCCCACCTCTCCAGGAACGAGTCGAGTGCGGACTCGTGCTCGGCAGTCGCCCGGGCCTCTGCCTGTATGCGATTCTCCCGCTCGAGGGCGGACCGCCAGTCGCGACCGATGTTTCCGTGGATGGCCTCCTTCGTCATCCCGAGGATACGGGTCGGTCTGGCGGCGAGCGACTCCAGCGCCTCGTCGACGACGTCGTCGAGGCGCGCTTCGGGAACCGCATCGGTGACGATGCCGAGGGACGCGGCCCGTTCCCCGTCGAAGAATTCGCCGGTGAACGCGAGGCGTTTCGCCTCTCGGAGCCCCACGAGGTGGGGAAGCAACACCGAACCGCCGGTGTCCGGGACGAGTCCGACCCTGACGAACCCCACGCTGAACCGCGCGGATTCGGTCGCGTACGCCAGGTCGCTCACCGCGGCGAGAGACAGACCCGCTCCGATGGCGTCGCCATCCACCCTGGCCACGATCGGGACCGGACTCCCCATCGCTGCCTCGACGACGCGGCCGAAGGTCTCGGCGATGCGTTCGTACTCCTCGCGGGCGTCCCCCGCTTCTCGCATGGCGAGGACGTCCCCGCCCGCACAGAAGGTCTCGCCCGACCCCGCGAGGAGGACGGCGTCGTGTTCGTCCACGGTCGCTCCCTCGATGGCGGTCGCGACGTCCCTCGCCATCGAGAGCGTGAGCGCGTTCATCGCCTCCGGTCGGTCGATCGTGACGCGACGCACGCCGTCGTCGTCGGCGACTGTGACTGACATACCGGCGCTTCGCGACGCGAGAAAATAACGCTCGGGGTGCCGATCAGACCAGCAGTTGCACGTCCGAGTCTGCCATGTTTCGGAGCGCGTGGGCGGCGCCGACGCCGGTCGTCACGCCCTCGATGAAGTCGTCGTCCTCGTAATCCATCAGGTCCATGGTCATCTGGCAGGCCTGGAACTCGACGCCGACGTCCATGGCCCGCTCGATCAGTTCGGGGACGGTGTCGGTGCCGACCTCGTCGATTCGTCGCTTCATCATCCAGGTCGTGGCGGCGTCCATCCCCGGGAGGACGGCGAGTATGTTCGGGACCGGCATCGCGGGGTTCCCCGCCGAGGACATCTTCAGGTTGTCGTACTTGTCCTCGTGAAGCATGTCGAGCGCCCAGAATGAGGCGAAGACGGTCACGTTCCAGCCGAACGCACCGGCGATGCTGCTCAAGATCAGGGTCGGGTAGGCCATGTCCAGCGTCCCACTGACGGCGACGATGGTCATCTTCGTCTCGCCGTCCTCCTCCTCGACGTCCAGCGCGTCGACCTGTTCTTCAAGCGTCTCGATTCGTTCGCGCAGGTCGTCGACGCCCTGCACCGAGTCGCTCATCGCAGGACACCCCCACAGCAGGGCGGCCGGCCGGCTATCTCCGAGTGCGAAATCGCGTCGTCGATGGATTGGGTATCGGTCGTCATGGATGTCACCTGTCGTGGATCCTGCGTACAACTCGGCGGCCGGCAAATAAAAAGAGGCGAGCAGATTTTCGGAAATTGAGAGCGTCGGAAACGGACGAATTTCGGGCAGTTACGCGGTCGCTCCAGGTCGGAGCGGTCGTGAGTGGCAGTCCGACGATCGCACACACTCGCTGACAGTCGCCCGGTGCCGACCCACATAAGGGGGACGGGGCCGTCGTCCCTGTCGATGATCGTCGTGACGGTCGCGGGCTACCAGGACAGCGGCAAGACGACGCTCGTGGAACGGCTCGTCCCGGCGCTGTCGTCGCGGGGATCGGTCGCGACGGTGAAGTCCATTCACCACGACGTCGAGTTCGACACGCCCGGGAAAGACACGTACCGGCACCGTACGGCGGGCGCGGACGCGGTCGTCGGTCTCACCCCCTCGCAGACCTTCTCGATCGCCGTCGACGGGACCGACGAGGACCGCGATCCCGACGCGAGCCTCGAGCGTGGTCTCGCCCACCTCGGTCCGAAATCGTACGATTACGTCGTCGGCGAGGGATTCAAACGGGCGACCGTCCCGACGATTCTCGTGGGGGACATCGACGACGAAGCGGTCGAGGGAGCCGTTCTGGAACGGGTCCGGGACGCCGAGTCGGTCCCCGTCGATCGGCTCGCGGACGCGATCGACGGCCTCCCCGAATGACCCTCACGTATCGGCAGAAACGCGGGAGGCGGACACCTATTTTGCCGTCGGCCCCTAGATCGAGCACACGATGACACGCAGCAGCGAACCCGTCGCCGAGGGCGACGGCGCGGTCGATCCGGCCGATCTCTACGAGCAGATCGTCCGCGGCGAACCGGTGACGATCCTCGACGTCCGGGGACGGGAGGAATTCGAGGAGTGGCACGTCGACGGTCGATCCGTCGAGGCCACCAACATACCGGGGACCGCCTTCGAGGATGGCATCGACGAGGACGTACTCGCGTCGATCCCAGACGGCGAACCGCTCGTCGTCGTGTGCGCGAAGGGAATCTCGAGTGCGACCATCGCGGACGATTTGCGCGACCACGGGATCGACGCACGCAACCTCGCGGACGGAATGGAGGGATGGGCCCGGGTCTACGTCCGACTCGAGATCGAGTCCTACGGCGGCCCGGGAACCCTCTTCCAGTACCAGCGGCCGTCGTCGGGGTGTCTCTCCTACCTGCTCGTCGACGGCGACGAAGCGACGGTCGTCGACCCCCTTCGCGCGTTCGTCGACCGGTACCGGGATGACGCAGCCGATCTCGGGGCCGATCTCCGGTACGCCTTCGACACGCACATTCACGCCGACCACTTCAGTGGGGTCCGGGAACTCGCTGCCGAGGGAGTCGCGGGCGTGCTCCCCGGACCCTCGATCGAACGGGGGGTAACCTACGGGGACGAGGTCCGGACCGCCGCCGACGGCGACACGTTCGGGGTGGGCGACGCGACCATCGAGGCGATCCATACGCCTGGTCACACCTCCGGGATGACCTCGTATCTCGTCGGTGAGGACGTCCTGTTGACCGGCGACGGTCTCTTCACGGAGAGCGTCGCGCGCCCGGACCTGGAGGAGGGAGCCGAGGGGGCAACAGAGGCGGCTCGACTCCTCTACGAGACGCTCCAGGACCGGATCTTACCCCTGGACGACGACGTGGTGGTCGCACCTGCACACTATAGCGACTCCGCCGAGCCAGCCCCCGACGGGACCTACACGGTCTCGCTGGGCCAGGTGCGCGAGGAGATGTCGATCCTCGCCCTCGACGAGGATGCCTTCGTCGACCGGATACTCGAGGACATGCCGCCGCGTCCGGCCAACTTCGAATCCATCATCGCGGCGAACCTGGGCCGGGAGTCGATCGACGACGAGGCGGCCTTCCAGCTCGAACTGGGTCCGAACAACTGTGCGACGAGCACCGACTCCCTGACGGGGGACTGATGACGGTGGACACGTTCTTCGCGCTCGCCGTCGGGAGCCAGACGTTTCCCCGGGGCCTCGATCAGTACGTCCTCGGCGGTCTCCTGATCGGGATCGGAATCTCGTCGATCTACCTGCTGACCGCCATCGTCCCCGGCTCCAGTACGTTCCTCGAATCGACCCTGTCCTACGTCTCGGGCGCAAGCCGGTTCCAGCAATACGTCTCGAGCCGCTGGTGGCGCAACCTGTTCACCGCGGGGATCGTCTCCGGCGGTGTGGTGTACGCGGTCGTCGTTGCAGGTGGTCCCTGGACGACCGAGGTCCAGTGGTACCGACTGCTCGTCGGCGGGTTCCTCGTCGGGATCGGGACCCGGATCGGGAAGGGCTGTACCACCGGCCACGGCATCTGTGGCGTGGCCTCGCGTTCGCCGACCTCGATCGCGAACGTGGTGACCTTCATGGGAACCGCGATCCTCACCGCCACCGTCGTCGCCGCCACGGGGGTGACGCCGTGAGCGAACGAGCAACGGGCGCGGTGGTCTACCTGGGTGGCGTGGTCTTCGGCGTGGGTCTGGCCGTCGCCCAGATGACCCACATGGAGGTCGTCCTCTCGTTCCTCCGGCTCCATGACCTCGGACTGGCCGTGCTGATGGGGGTCGCGACGCTCGTGACTGGTACGACGATCGCAGTCGCCCCCCGGCTGCTCGGCACGGCACCGATCGGGGGCGGGGAGTTCGGGCGACGAACGAAGTCCTTCGACCGGTACGTCCTCGCCGGTGGCGTCCTCTTCGGCGTCGGGTGGGGCATCTCCGGTGTCTGCCCGGGGGCCGCTTACGCCAGTCTCGGCGTCGGGAACCTGCCAGTCCTCTGGGGGCTCGCCGGTATGTTCGCCGGTGCGTACCTCCAGGGCGTCGTTCGCTCCCGCCTTGCCGCGCGCGAGCAGTCGACGCTGACGGCGTCGAGCGCGCGCGACGGATAATTCCGCGTTTCTCTCGTCGTAATGTACGGATCGGGACGCGTCGCCCCCGCACCCAATCTCGTCCCGGCGTTACGTGTAGGTTATCGCTATGCGGGAGTGATGTGGTATTGTCCGCTATCCCCAAAGGCATATTAACGGGCGTCGGGTAGCCCGGCATCGTACGCGCGATGTTCGGACATAGCCGACGCGTGCGGGGGATCTGAGATGTTCGGGATCAGTTCGCTCTCGGGCCCCCTCCACGCGGCCACACTGATTGGCATCGTCCTCGTCGAAGCCCTGGTCCTCCACGTCGGTTACGGTAGCGTCTTCAAGGTCGCGGGGGACGAGGTCATCTCGTCGATCGAAGACCAGTAGAATGGCGATCGGTGGCGTTTCGCTCGCGACGATCGCGACCTTCGCCGGATTCGGCGTCCTCGTCGGCCTCATCTTCGGGTTCTTCGGGATGGGGTCGTTCCTGGTCCCCCCGATATTGCTCGTCATGGGATACGATTCGACGGTCGCCGTCGGATCGGGCCTCGCGTTCGTCTTCGGGACGGCCGTCATCGCGACCCTCAAACATCGGGACCTCGACCAGGTGCACCCGCGGCTCGGCGTCGTCACCATCGTCGGCACAACGCTCGGTATCGAAGTCGGCAAACGGGGACTGTTGGCGCTCCGGGACGCGGGAATGGCCGTGGGCGTGGTGGGCGGCGCCTACGTCCTGCTACTCGGGGCCGTCGGCACGCTCGTGATCCGCGACGCGCTCTCGGCCGAAGGAACCGGGGAACCGGTCGGAGAGGAGGACCGCGTCACGGTTCCCGAGTGGGTGTCGTCGCTCGCGGAGATCGACCCGATCGCCGTCCCGGCGGACTGGCTCGGCCGGATCGTTCCCTTCGACACGCGGATATCGCTCCCCGGCGGCGGCTCGATCGCCGTCTGGTCGTTGTTCGCCATCACGTTCGTGACGGGCGTGCCCGCGGGACTGCTGGGCATCGGCGGGGGCTTCATGCGCATCCCGGCGCTGACGTACCTCGTCGGCGTACCCATGTCCATCGCGGTCGGGACGAACGTCTTCGCCCTAGCCATCTCCGGTGGCATCGGGGCCTTCTCCTGGGCGCAGGCCGGTGGCGTCGATCTCAGCATCGTCGCACCGCTCTTGCTCGGGAGCGCCCTGGGTGCCAGGCTCGGTTCGACCATCACCGACTACGTTCCGGAGGGGTCGAGCCGGATCTACTTCGGGGCGATGTTGATCCTCTCGGCCGTCGCGGTCGCAACCAAGCGGGTCGGTGCGCGTCTCGACGTCCCGTGGTTGCGGCTGGTCGGCATCGCCCTGATCGTCGGATCAGCGCTAATCGTCTCCGCCCTGGTCCTCAGGGCGGCCGTCACGTCGATCAGGGACGACGGACGGAAACAGGCCGCTCCGTCCGATTGACGGCGCCGGATCCGAACGACATGGTCGAACATGCACAATAGTGCACACTCTACACAACGCTTTTGACGGCTTCTGCCCTACGATTCGCCAAATGCCCGATTCGATGAGCGAATACCTTTCGCAGGACATGCAATGCGAGGGCCTACTCGAGTGCATGCACGGCCTGAAGGAACTCGACAAGGAGGTGTTCACGACGTTGACGTCTGCCGAGGAGCCGTTGACGGTCGACGAGATCGCGGACAGGGTCGACCGCGAGCGATCGACTGCCTACCGGTCGGTCCAGCGACTCCTGCAGTCGGGGTTCATCACCAAGGAGCAGGTGAACTACGAGCAGGGCGGCTACTACCACGTGTACGCCCCGACCGATCCCGACAAAATCGCCGACGACATGCAGCGTCTCCTCAACGACTGGTACGCAAAAATGGGACAATTAATTTCGGAGTTTCGGACGAAGTATGACGAGGAAGCCCCACCGGTCGAGACCTGAAAACCCCGAACCTTAGTACCCCGAACGACGACGAGGCATCATGGCCGCGGTCCCGCCCCCCTCCGACTCCGACGACGACCCCGAGGCGATCGCGTTCGGCATCGCAGCGCTGGACGACCGCCTGCGGGCAGCGGAGATCACGTTCCCCGCGCGGGGCGAGCGCGTCGTCGAGGTGCTGGACGATCCGGCGATTCCCGTCGATCCCAACGGCCGTACCATGCGTCTCTCGGAGGCGATCGAACGTGCAGACCGCACGCGCTTCGAAAACCGCCGGGACCTGTTGAACGCGCTCCACCCGATCTTCGAGGACCAGCGGGGGCGAGGCGGCGGCGTCCGGGCATTCCTGCGCCGCATCTTGCCGATCTGAGGCCCGATAGTTTAGGGAGCTGGCCGTCGTCGGTTCTCGCATGCGAGAGCGACTCACGATCGAGACGAACGACCGGGTATCGGTCCGGGACATCACGGACCAGGTCGGTGAGGCGGTTCCACTCGACGTCGGACAGGGGCTCTGCACCGTCTACGTGCCGCACACGACCGCGGGCGTCACGGTGAACGAGGCGGAATCTCGGCTCCTGGACGACCTCGAGGCGATGCTCGCCGACGTCGTCCCGGCGGACGACGACTACGGACACGACCAGATCGACGACAATGCGGACGCACACTTGCGGAGCGCGCTCCTCGGTCAGAGCGTCACCATCCCCGTCTCGACCGGTGATCTCGACCTGGGTACGTGGCAGTCGGTCCTGTTCTTCGAGGGGGACGGTCCTCGGCGGCGACACGTCGACGTCACCGTCGTGTCCGCCTGATCAGTCCTCTGGCTCGAAGAGAGCGGCGAGATCCGCCGGTCCACCGCTCGCCCCGGACTGGAGGTAGTACGTCGCACACGCGTTCCCGAGGGTGACCGTCTCCTCCCAGGACCACCCTGCCGCGAGGCCGAACACGATGCCGGCACTGAAGCGGTCCCCGCCGCCCGTGTGCCGGGACGGGACGACCCGTTCGATCGTGGGAACCTCGAACGTGCGACCGCTGGTCGCGACGGCCGCGCTCGGCAGGTCGTGAACGACCACCGCCTCGATGTCGGCTCGCTCCCTGATAGTCTCGGCGACGTGGACCCGATCCGTCGTCGGCTCGCCGATCGCCTCGACGACGTGGTTTGCCTCGCGGCGGTTCGGACTCAGTACCACGTCGAAGGACGGCTCCATCGATCCCAGCGTATCGAGGAGCGCGATCCTGTCGTCGGTCGGTCGCGTCGCGACGGCCCCCGGATCCAGTACGAGGACGTTCCCGTCGTCGACCACGTCCTCCACCGCGAGCAGCCCCTCGGTGGCGTGGGGGAAGGCGGACCAGTTCGTCCAGAGGACCGCGTCGGCCGTCAACAGCGGCTCGGCCGCTGAACCCACCGTGGAACGGAACCGTTCGATGGTCCAGGCCTGGATGTCCTCGGACTCCGCGGCGAACATCAGGACGCCGTCCGCGAGTTCGTATACGAGGATCTCGGCAGGGTCGCCCATGGAGTAGCGATCGAAGGGCAGCGAGGCGAATATCGGATCGTCGAGGTGACCGACCAGCGTGGTGTCGGCGCCCAGTTCGTGCAACTGTCGGGCGGCGTTCACCGACTGTCCACCGGGCTTCTCGCCCAGGGGACGCGTCATGAGGGTCTTCGCGTCCTCGAGGATTTCCCGACTCAGGGCCTCGCGGGTGAGCGCCCTCCCGTCGGCGTCCACGATCTCGAATCGGCGATCGATGCTGCCGTCCGGGAGCACCGTGATGGTGGGGTCGTCACCGTCCGCGAGCCGATCCCGGATGTCGTGCATGCCGAGACATCGACGTCCGCAACCGAAAAGCCACCGCTCACCCGCGGATTGCGCGGACGGCCTCGAGGAAGCCGTCCGTGTACGCGCCGTCCGTCACCACGTCGGCCACCGCCTTCGCCGACTCGTCTGCATTGGCCACCGCGTAGGCCCTGTCACTGGCCGCGAGCATGCCGACGTCGTTCTCCGAGTCGCCGACTGCGACGAACGCCGCCGGCGACCGGTCCATCGCGCCGGCGACCGCCTCCAGGGCGATTCCCTTGTCGACGTCGGGCGATTTGACGTGATAGGCGAAGCCGGTGTCGACCACTTCGAGTCCGTGGTCGTTCGCAATGCGTTCGAGCGGCGCGAGCGGGGCCTCGAGACTGACCGCGACCTCCGTCTCTCGCCACCGGTTCGCCAGGTCGAGCGACCCCCAGCCCAGGTCGTATCCCTCGGCCCTGTACTCCTCGACGACGGCGTCCGCCGCCTCCCGGTCGCCGTGAACGAAGGACCGGTCCCCGGCGAGTGCGACGCCACCGTTCTCCGCGATCACCCGTTCGGGGACGCCGACGAACTGCGCCAGGGCGACCGGAAACGGGAGTGCCTTCCCGGTCGCGATCACCACCGGTGCCTCCCAGGACCGCAGCACCTCGAACACGCGGGGGTCGATGGAGCGGTCCGCACGACTCAGGGTTCCGTCGATGTCGACGGCGAGCGGCGGCGTCATGTCCCCCTTCGAACCCGGGCCCATTTAGCCCCGGCTATCCGGTCCGGTAGTCGCGGTCTGCGCGATTGAGCCGGGACGACCCGCTGTCGGTGACGACCACGAGGTCCTCGATGCGGACCCCGAACTCTCCCTCGAGGTAGACGCCAGGCTCGACGCTGAACACCATTCCCGGTGCGAGTTCCAGGTCGTTCCCGGCGACGACGTACGGCTCCTCGTGGACCTCGAGTCCGACGCCGTGGCCGGTCCGGTGGACGAACTGCTCGCCGTAGCCACGCTCCTCGATGACCGATCGTGCCGCCTCGTCGATCGATCCCGCGGTGACGCCTGGTTCGACGGCGTCTACCGCGGCCGACTGTGCAGTCCGCACCGCGTCGAAGACGTCAGCGAACCCCTCGGGCGGGTCGTCCCCGAAGACCAGCGTGCGGGTCTGATCGCTCGGGTAGTGATCGACCCGCGTCCCGAAGTCGAGGACGACCGGATCGCCCGCCTCGATCGTTCGGTCACCGTGACGGTGGTGTGGCTTTGCACCGTTCGGACCGGATCCGACGATGACGTCGAATGCGGGTTCCGACCCGCCGGCGTTCCCGAGTCGCCGTTCGATCGTTCGTGCCAGTTCGGTCTCCGTCGTCCCGACGACCTCCTCGCCCATCGAACGCAGTGACGCGACGACGTCGTCGGCGATCGCACTCGCCTCCCGGAGCGCGGCGATTTCTGTCTCGTCCTTGCGAATCCGGAGGCCACTCAGCACCTCGTCTGCGACCCCGAACGTCGCCCCCGGTACGGTCTCCCTCAGGGCGACGGTGAACCGCGCCCACATCGTCGGATCGAGGAGGAGTCGGCCGGAAGTGAGACCGCGCTCCTCGACCACGGATTTGACCAGGGCGAGGGGATCGGCACCGTCGTCGTACGTCCGGACGTCCGATATCCAGGTCTCCTCTGCCAACTGGGACCCGTACAACGAGGGCGCGACGATGACAGGCTCGCCGGCCGCCGGGACGAACGCGAGGAACGGCCGTTCCATCGGCTCCTCCCAGAATCCCGTCAGGTAGTAGAGGTTCGGACTCGGGAAACAGATGACGGCGTCCGCTGACCCCGTCGCGAGTCGGTTCTGGAGGCGGACGGTTCGCTCGCGGAACGCGTCGTCCATGGTCCCCGTGCGCGCGGCGGCTCCTTGAGTGCAGCGGGCACGCCGAAACCGGCCCCCTTTTTCCGTTCCACTCGTTCGGTCGAACCGATGGATCGGTGCGGTCCACCCGAGGAAGCGGAGCCACCTGCGGGTGATCCTGCGTGAGCGTCGAGCGGTCGTGGCGACGCGTGGGAGCAGTCGCGGTGTGGCAGATCGTCGCGAGCACGACGTACTACGGGGTCTTCGCCGCGACTGCCAGCGTCGCCAGCAGTTTCGACGTCTCGAGGTACCAGATCGGCGTCCTGCTCTCGGTGCTCACCCTGGGGTACACGATCATGCTCTTCCCGGCCGGGGCCATCGTCGACGCCTTCGGCGACCGGCCGACCATGGTCGCCGGGTCGGCGATGCTGTCGGTCGGTGCGGC
>JBDGUD010000025.1:0-40004 GCA_042216165.1 Halanaeroarchaeum sp. | reverse complement strand
TCGGTGCGGCCTACTCGACCGCGATGCCGGCCACGAATCGGGCGATCGCACGACGTGCGCCCGACGGTCGATACAACCTCGCGATCGGCGTGAAACAGGTCGGGGTCACTCTCGGGAGCGCCGTCGCGGCGGTCGTCGTGACGAACGCGTCGCGGGTGGGCGGCACCTGGCACGACGCCTTTCTGGCACTCGCGGGCGTCGTCGGCCTCGTGGGAATCGTCTACCTGTTCGTCTACCGCGGAACCGGCGGGAGCGGCTCGCTGACCCTCCCCGACGTCCGGGGATTGCGATCGAATCGCACCTACGCGTTGCTCACGCTGGCGGGTTTCTTCGTCGGATCCGGCGTGTTCACCACGACGGGGTACATGGTCCCCTACGTCGAGGAGATCGGTGCCGACGTCGCGACCGCCGGGTTCGCGCTCGCGCTCATGCAGGTCTCGGGGAGCACCGGCCGGGTCGCGGTCGGTGAGGTGGCCGACCGGCTGCCGGGGTCGACCGCGGCGGGCGCGTTTCGCGTGATGATGGTCCAGTTGAGCACCGGTGCGGCCCTCTTCTTCGTGCTCCCGCTCGTGGGCGTCTCGGCGACGTTCCCCCTGGTCGCTGCGCTCGGGATCTCGCTGCTGGGCGTCACCGGGCTGTACCACGGGACCCTCGTCCGTCTCGTCGCGGACGACGAGGCCGGCGCGGCCACCGCGGGTGGGCAGACCACGATCAACCTCGGGGGACTCCTGACGCCCCCCGCGTTCGGTCTCGTCGCCGATACCCTCGGGTACCCGGTCGGCTGGCGCCTCCTCGGTGCGAGCGTCCTCGTCGGCGTCGTCCTGCTCGGCTTCGGGGTGTGGAGTGCCGACCGGTCCTGATCAGAACGCCGACTCGATTCGCTCTGCCAGGTGGTCCCCGAAGGGGAGCGACGCGGTGAGACCCGGGGAGACCGCGTTCAGGACGTGGATGGCGTCGTCGTCCTCCACGAACAGCGGGTCCTTGATCAGTTCGCCGTCGTCGCTGACGATCTGTGCGCGGATTCCCGCGTATGACGGCACCAGATCGTCGGCGGTGACCGACGGGACGAGCCGCCGGGCGGCCTCGGCGAAGCGCTCCTTCCGGTAGGACTTCCCGAGTTCCGCGCCAGCGACGCGGAGCATCTTCGGTGACGCCAGGAGTTTCCAGAACCCCCCGTAGCCGAGTGTGTCCGCGAGTTCGCGGAGGTTCACGCTCGTGTTCTCGTAGGCCTCCCGCCCGAACGCGAGGACCGCGTTCGGCCCGATAATGACCTTGTCGTCCGTCCGCCGGGTATAGTGGACGCCGAGGAAGGGGAGGTCGGGGTCTGGCGTCGGGTAGACCATCGTGTTGACGAGGTCGCGGCGGTCGGCGACGAGTTCGTAGTACTCGCCCCGGAACGGGACGATCTGGTAGTCACCGCCGACTCCCACCTGATCGGCGAGGTCGTCCGCGTAGAGGCCCGCGGCGTTGACGAGGAAGTCGGCGTGAAACGGCCCGTGAGACGTGTCCACGCGATATCCCCCGTCCTCGTGGCCGATCGTTTCGACGGTCGTCCCGACGTAGAGGTCCACCCCCTCGGCCTGGGCGTCCCGCGCGAGCTGGTAGACGTACTGCTGGGAATCGACCGATGCTGCCTCGGGGGCGTAGAGTGCGGCCCGTCCTCGCGCGTGGGGCTCTCGCTCCTCGAGCTCGTCTTCGTCGAGTATCTCCGCCGTGGCCCCGTTGGCCTCCGCCTGCTCGCGGAGGTCCTCGAGTCGCCGTTCCTCCTGGCGGTCCTGGGCGACGACGACGACGCCGAACTCCCGCAGTGGAACGTCGTGTTCGCGGCAGTACGCTTTCATTCGCGAGGTCCCCTCGGTGGCGAAGCGCGCCTTCAGCGACCCCGGCTCGTAGTTGAATCCGGGGTGCAGTACCCCGGAATTTCGCCCGCTCTGGTGGCTCGCCAGGTGGTGTTCCTTCTCGACGACAGCGACGTCGAGATCGGTCCGCCGCGAGAGGTGCAGCGCCGTCGAGAGTCCGACGACGCCGCCGCCGACGACGATGACCTCGTGGTCCATGCCGACAGCGATGTGGCCACCGCTCTTAGTTCCCTGCCACTCGCGCTCAATCGTCGATCGCGACCGAGCGCGTCTCGGTCAGCCTGACGAGGTCCGCGAGCGTCCGGTTGACGGGCGTCGGGACGTCGTGATCGTTCCCGCGTCTGACGATGGCCCCGTTGAGGGCCTCGACCTCCGTCTTCGACCCCGCCTCGACGTCCTGTCGCATCGAGGACCGGTTCGTCGCCGTCTCGCGGGCGACCGTCAGCGTTCGTTCGACGACGGACGACTGAACGGGTCGCCCCTCCGCCGCTGCAACCCGCCGGCCCTCCTCGACGGCGCGTTCCACGAGTCGGGTGCCCGCCCGGGAGCGGACGAGTTCGCCGTTGGGCACCCTTGCCAGGGCGGTGGCGGCGTTGATCCCGACGTTGACGAGCACCTTCTCCCACACGGCGCCGACCACGTCCTCCACGACCGCAGTGTCGAGGCCGGCCCGGGTGAGAAGCGCGGCGACGCGGTGGACGATCTCGTCGGTCTCCGTGAAGTATCGACCGATCACCGTATCGCCAGTTCCGGCCTGGACGACGCGTCCCGGCTCTGGTACGGTCGCACCGTGGGTCGTCGTCCCGGCGGCGACCCGTTCCTCGGGGACGAAGTCGGCCACGGTCTCCGCGTTTCCGAGCCCGTTCTGGACCGTCAGGACGTCGCAGTCCTCGAGATGTGGGGCGACGTCGCCCATCGCGCTCGCCGTGTCGTAACTCTTGACGGCCAGGACCAGGAGATCCGCCTCGCTCGCGCGTTCGTGGTCCGGCGTCGCGTCGATCTCGACGACCGCTCGCCCCCCGTCCGGCCGTTCGACGACCAGCCCGTTCCGTCGAATCGTCTCGAGGTGGCGGTCGGGACGCCCGAGGAGGGTGACGGTCGCGTCGATCGCCGCGAGCCGCCCGGCCAGGAGCGATCCCAGCGATCCGGCCCCGAGCACGACCACGTGCATGATCGCCCGTTCCGCGCGGGTGGGCAAAGAGGTATGGGTCCACGAATGCGGAGAGACTAAGGACCGGACGGCGAAAGGCTGGAGCGATGTCGCGATCGGCCGAGGCCGCGGGTCCGCTCGCCGCCGCGGCGCTCTGGGGTGGGATGTACGTGGTCAGCAAGTGGGGGTTCGCCTCGATTCCGCCGGCGACCCTGGCCTTCCTCCGCGTCTTCCTCGGGGCCGCGGCGCTCGTCGTCGTCGTGCGGGCCAGCGGTCGGACCCGGTCGTTCGCTCGAGGCGAACACGCGAGGTTCGCGCTCCTCGGCGGGTGGGTCGCCCTGACGCTTCTCACGCAGTTCGTGGGGACCGATCTCACGACGGCGAGCCAGGGGTCGCTGCTCACGGTGTTGACGCCGGTGTTCACCCTCGCGCTCGGCGTCGTCGTGCTCGGCGAGGGCCTCGACGCCCGGAAACTCGGGGGGATGGCGCTGGCGACGGTCGGGACGACCGTCGTCCTCTGGGGTCGGTACGACCTGACGACCCTCGGCACCGGCAACGCGCTCGGCATCGTCGCGCTCCTGGTCGCCAGTTTCGGGTGGGCGGCCTACACGGTCTGGGGGACGCCGCTGGTCAGGCGCTACTCGGCCCTCGAGACGGCGACGTACTCGACGGTCTGGGCGGTTCCGCTGCTCGCCGTCGCGTCGACCGTCGAACTGTGGGCCCTCGGGGTGTCGCCGCTGTCGCTGCCGGTGACGGTTCCGGTCGTGGCCGCCGTCGTCTACCTCGGCGTCCTGAGCACGGCGGCAGCCTGGTACCTCTGGTATCGGGGTGTGCGAACGCTCGAAGCGGGCGTCGTCGCCGTGTTCTTCTTCGTCCAGCCTCTCGTCGGCGCCGCCCTGGGGAGCGCCCTCCTCGGCGAGACCCTGGGTCCGGGATTCGCCGTCGGTGGTGCGATCATGGCAGTCGGCGTCTACCTCGCGAGCACCGCACGAACCGACCGTTAGGGAACGCTTTTTGTCGTCCCACGCAAAGCCGGTGGCGATGGGACGATCCAGGGGACAGGTCATCGTCGTCGCAGCGCTCGGCATCGCCGTCACCCTGGTCGCCCTGGCGCTGATCACCAACACCGTCATCTACACGCAGAACCTCGCCACCCGGGAGACCGCCGACGCCGTCGACCCGGTCGCCTACCAGCAGTCGAGCCGCGAGGCGGTCGGTGGTCTCCTCGCCCTGGCGAACCGATACAACGCCACTGATCACGAATCGATCGCGACGCGATTCAGGAACGACGTCGAGAACTACTCCGCGACGACCGCCATCGAGGCCGCCCGGAACGGTCGTCTCGCGGTGGTCTCCGTCACGTCGGTGACGAACGGGACCCGGATATTCCAGAACGCGAGCCGAAACTTCACCGACGACGACGGCAACGTGACCTGGACGCTCGCGAACGACGTCGATCGCGTCCGTCGATTCGAGTTGAACGTCACGCAGGACGAACTCACCGAGTCGAGTCCGTTCGAGGTCGTCGTCACGAACGGGTCGGCGGAGTGGACCGCGACCATCGAACAGAATGGAACCGACGGCGCCGAACTCGTGCTCGAGAACGACACGACGACCGAGACGTGTACGGTGAACGCCGAACACGCGGTCGTCGATCTGACAGAGGGGACCCTCGCCGGCAGGGCGTGCGATGGGCCGACGTTCGCCGCCGGCGTGAGCCCGCCGTACGACGTCGAGTTCCACAACGCCAGCAACGGCCACGGGCGGTACGTCCTCTTCGTCGAAGACACGTCCATCTCCGACGAGAACTACCACGGGGCGCCGTACACGGAGAACCCGAACGAGGCGCCGGCGGTCTACTCGGCGACGGTCCACCTCACGATGAGGCGCCCCGACCTGATCTACGAGACGAATCTCACCGTCGCTCCGGAGGACTCGCCGGAGGACGGCGACTACGGCGTCGTTCCCTGATCGTGGGCCCCCGGGGCCTCGAGGACGACACCGGGACCGTCGACGTCGGTGATCCGGACGGACAGATCGAAGTCGCGCACGAGATCGACGGCCGTCCGCACGTGCTCCGACAGTTCGGGGATGCGAACGCGTCCGCCAGCCAGCGCGAGGAACGGGACCACCTGATCGGCCAGGTGCGGATCGACGGCTGCCGCCCCGTCCTCGAAGGTGAGGAACCGCGATACGGCCGTCGTCGCAACGTCCTCTGACGGCTTTCCGGGTTCGCCGAGCGCCGTGAATCCCGCGACGGTGGCCGCGTACGTCGCGACGAGTACGACCACCGAACCCGTATCGAGGGCCTCCACGTACGCCACGTCGGTGTCGATGGGGACGGAAACTGCCCCGGCCAGTTCGTCGCTGGCCGCCTTCGCCTGTCGATCCGCCACGTCCGCGGACCTGAGCGACTCGGTGGCGACGGAGTGAACGGCGATCGACTGCAGGTCTCCCCGGTCGCCGAGTTCCAGGCGGTCGAGTCGCGAGGGACGCAGCACGAGCGTCGCCGATCCCCCGCCCCTGGGATAGAACCCCCGTCTCTCGAGCGTCGTCGCGGCGTCGAGACCGTGGGAGCCAAGCGCCGGGAGTTTCACGTGCCGGAAGTAGTCGTAGGGCGGCGACCACTTGACGTCGGTTCCCCCCGAGACGCTGACGGTCGCCCTGTCGTCGATCCGCGTCGCGAGGGGCAAGAGGGCGTCGAAGACGAGGGTGACGCTTCCGGCGGTCCCGATACGGGCCTCGTACTCGCCACCGACGACACGCCCCGGTTCGAAGACGAACCGCCCGGAGCCCTCCTCGACGTCGGTCGTCGTTGCGTTCGCGACGGCGGCGACCGTCTCGACCGCCGTGACGTGTTGGGGGCGGAGACCGGGCGTCTCGCGGGCCCCCCGCACGTTCGTCATCTCGACCGACGTTTCCGTGACGGCGCTCAGGGCAACGGCCGTCCTGACGAGTTGCCCTCCGCCGGCACGGCCGTCGATTTCGCGCATACGTGCGGTTCGTCCGGGACTCACCTATAGACTCTCCCTCGTCCTCGACCGGAACGGTTTCCCCGCCGAACCGAGAACCGACGTCCATGGTCGGGGACGACTTCGACGAGTCCGACTGGCGCGACAGCGTCGTGGAGTATCGCGAGGAGAAAGACGCGTTCCTCGGTGGCGAGGACTCGCCACTTCCCGACGAGCGTCGCGCAGACTTCGACGGCCTCGTCTACTTCGACCCGGACCCGTCCTACCGCGTCGTGGCCCGTCTCCAGTGGGTTCGCGACCCGGAGACGGTCGCGCTGCCGGCCAACCGTGGCCCCGACATCGAGTACGAACGGGTGGCGACGCTGGGATTCTCCCTCCACGACGAACACCACGTCCTCGCCGCGTTCCGCGCCCCCGGACAGGAAGACCTGCTCGTCCCCTTCGCCGACGAGACGAACGGAACCGAGACCGCCCGCGACGGCCGGTACGTCGCGCTGTCGCTCGGCGACGTCGAGACGGGCGACGACGTCGTCCTCGACTTCAACCTCGCGTACCACCCGTTCTGCGTCTACGACGACGAGTTTCTCGCCGTATTGCCGCCCGAGGAGAACGAGTTACCGATCGCGGTCAGGGCGGGCGAACGGCTGTAGAAGGGTCGAAATGCCGGTACATCTGCGAGCGTGTCAGGCCGGAACTTCGGCCGCCTCGAGCAGTTCCTGATAGCGGTTCCGGATGGTGACCTCGCTCACGTTGGTCACGTCCGAGACCTGGTTCTGGGTGACCTTCTGGTTCGTGAGCAGCGAAGACGCGTAGATGGCCGCAGCGGCGAGCCCGACCGGGCTCTTCCCGCTCGTGACGCCGGCGTCCTGTGCCGTCTGGAGGAGTTCGCGGGCCCGGCGTTCGACCTCCTCGTCGAGGTCGAGTTCCGAGGCGAACCGCGGGACGTAGCTCGCGGGATCGGCCGGCTGCACCTCGAGACTGAGTTCGCGAACGATGTACCGGTACGTCCGCTTGAACTCCATCTCGTCGATGCGGCTGACGGTCGCGACCTCGTCGAGACTCCGCGGGGTCCGCATCTGTCGGGCGGCGGCGTACAGGGAGGCGGTCGCGACGCCCTCGATCGACCGGCCCGGGAGGAGGTCCTCCTCGAGCGCCCGCCGGTAGATGACCGACGCCGTCTCGCGGACCTCCTTCGGCAGTCCGAGTGCCGACGCCATCCGTTCGATCTCGCCGAGCGCCTGCTTGAGATTTCGCTCCTTGGAGTTGCGGGTGCGGAACCGCTCGTTCCAGGTCCGCAGGCGCTGCATCTTCTGGCGCTGCCGACTCGAGAGCTGGCGGCCGTAGGCGTCCTTGTTCTGCCAGCCGATGTTCGTGGATAGCCCCTTGTCGTGCATCATGTTCGTGGTCGGGGCCCCCACGCGGGACTTCTCGTCTTTCTCCTTGGAGTCGAACGCGCGCCACTCGGGACCGTGGTCGATCTCGTCCTCTTCGACGACGAGTCCACACTCGCCACAGACCCGTTCGCCGCGTTCCTCGTCGAGGAGGAGGTTCCCCCCGCACTCCGGACAGGTCGTCTCGTCTTCGCGCTCAGACTCGGTCGTCGTGTCCGTTCGTTGGCTCTCGCTCTGGTAGGTTCGGATTTTCGTATCGCTCATGATGGGATGGGCGGATCGAGGAGGAGACGTCTGTCCTCCCGACTGGTTCCTTAACCTCAGTAATACCGTAAACGACTTAAATATTTCGGAATTTTCGGCGACCCCCGAAAACCGTAGATATCCGCTTCAGGGCGCACAGGTGGCGAATACTGCCCCTTTTGGGCTACCTAATATCGTGTTAGGTGTTCCCACAGATCACCGATGATTATATATGTGAGAAAGCGGCTTCGGTCCCACGCCGCGCCGATCAGCGGTCCTCGAGGTCCGCCGCGATCGACGCGAGACTGTCCTTCGGCGAACGCCTCGTCGCGTACGTGGCGCTCTCACCCGGGGCCCGGAGGCCGTACCGGTGGCCGTCGTTCACGACGTCGACGTGGACGGTCCGACCGAAGTCGAGGTCGCGCTCGTCCACCCAGGGTCCGAGGTGGTCCGTCGCCGACCCCGGATTGCGGGCCTGACGGGGCGTCTCGTAGGCGCCCCGTATCGCGGGGGTGCCGTCGGATCTGTCGACGATCTCGGCTCGATACTCGGTCCCGTCGAGCACTACCCGAACCACGTCGTCAGTAGGGACGCGCGTATCGGTCGGGAGTCGGATCTCGGGACGGGTCGTCCCCCCGTATCGACCGAGCGTGGCGGCGAGGGTCTCGACGGTCGGGTGGTCGTGACTGACCCGATCTGCCATAGATCGGGCTAGCGTGCCCGGGCCAGTAACGGCTTGCGGTGGCCGTCGCCCCGAACGGTCGGGGAACACAACCCTCAAATCCGGTCATTCCGTACGGCGAACGATGGCAGACGACCGGACGGCGTTCCTCAAGGCCTCGTGGGTGAACGTCGGCGGCAACGTCGCCAAGATCCTCGTCGAGGGCACCATCGGCGTCGCGTTCGGGAGCATCGCCCTCGTCGCGGACGCTGCCCACTCGCTAGCGGACCTGCTCGCGAGCGTCGTGGTACTCGTCTGGGGCCGCCTCACCTTCGAGGGGCCTGACGCCGGCCATCCACACGGCCACGAGCGGGTGGAGCCGCTCACCGCCCTCTTCGTCGGCGCGACGCTCGTCGCTCTCGCGATCAAGATCCTCTGGGATGCCGCGACCGCCCTGCGGGAGGGTCCCCAGGTCGTGTACAGTCCAATGCTCCCGATTGGCCTGGCGATCGCGATCGCGCTCATGGTCGGTGCGTACTGGTACACCGAACGGATCAACCGCGACGTCGGCTCACCCGCACTCGACGCCCTCGCCAGGGACGCGAGAAACGACGTCCTCACCTCGTTCGCAGCGGTGGTCGGCGTCTTCGGCGCCGCCGTGGGTCGACCGATTCTCGACCCCGTGGCAGGGGCGCTCGTCAGCGTTCTGGTGCTCAAGGAGGGGGTGGAGATCGCCCGCGAGAACGTCGACTACCTGACCGGCAGCGCACCGCCGGAGGACGACCTCGACCGAATCCGGGCCGCCATCCGCGGTCACGGTGCAGTCAGGGGGATCCACGACATGCGGTGTCACTACGTCGGCACGTCGATCGAGGTCGAGTTCCACGCCGAGATCGACGGCGACTACACGCTTCGGGAGGCCCACGACATCGAGACCGAGATTCGGGACCGGGTCAGGGATCTCGCCCAGGTGGGTGACGTGCACGTGCACCTCGATCCATCCGGGGTCGGCGAGTGGAAAGACGCCGCGGAGAGTGGCGACTCCTGACGCCCTTCAGGGCAACGCGAAGCCACCGAACCTGTCCCACAGGACGATCGCAGACGGCGTGACCGTCACCGCTGTCAGGTACGAGAAAAAGATCGAGATGGACATGATCGTCCCGAACTGGCCCAGGATCGGCGTGATGGCGAACACCAGCACCCCGATGCCGAAGGAGGTCGTGAACATGCTCCCCGAGAGTGCACCGCCCGTCCCCAGGACGGTGTTCTCGAGGGCGGGATCGACGTTGTCGCCCTCGAACTCGTCGACGAAGCGATGGGTCATGTGTACGGAGTAGTCGGTCCCGAGTCCGATCGCGATCGAGAGGACCGTCGCCGTCAGGGCGTTGAACGGGATCTGGAGGGCGCGCATCGTCCCGATGATGAGCGCCAGCGTCACCACGATCGGAGCGAGGTTGACCAGGCCGAGAGAGCCACTCCCCTCGAGGAGGCGGTAGATGAAGACGAGAAAGACCGCGGTCGCGATCATCGCGGCAGTCAGGCTCCGCACAGCGGAGTCGAGGATCGTCTCCGATACGGCCTGGAAGACGACGGTCTGGCCGGTCGCGACCGCGGACAGCCGATACCGGTCGGCGAGGACCCGGGCGTCGGCCGCAGCCTCTGCCTGGCTCGCGTCGCTCTCGACCTCGTAGACCACCCGGGCGTAGCGATAGTCGTCGGTGATGTACTGATCGGCCCGGTCACCGTACGGTGAGGCGAGCAAGCGATCGTAGATCCGCTCCAGATCGTCGTCCGGGACGCCGTTGTCGTTCCTGTCGTTTCGCTCGACGAGTGCCCGAAACTCGGGGTTCTGGGCGGCGTAGTCGTCGATGACGTCGATGATGCTCGTCGAGCGGGCCACCCGCCCCGATTCGATGAACGACTCCGGTGGATCGGTGCTGGCGTGTCTGATCGATTCGAGGGCGTAGTCTGCCCGCAGTCGACCGTCGACGTAGATGGTGACCGAACTGCGCGCGTTGGTCTGGAACGTCTCCTCGAGGAAGTTGAGCGTGGACGTGACGGTGTACTCGCTCGGTGCGAACGGCTCGGGGAGGTGATCGAGGTAGTCCGGGGTGTCTGCCGGTGGGAGGAAGTCCTCCTCCGAGAAACTCGTCGAGACGCCCGCGCCGTAGGACGCCGACGCGACGGTCACCACGAGGACCATCACCAGGAATATCGCGGGGGCTTTCTTCGCCACCACGACCCCGCTCGAGAGCGCCCGTCCCAGGAGGGTCCCCTCCTGTCCGATCGGCCGCTGGCCCCACCGCGGGACGTCGTGGCGTTCCCGAAATCGGTCGGCCAGCAGCTTCAGCGCCGGCAGGAAGATGCCGAAGATGAGGAAGGTGAAGACGATGCCGATGGCGGCGATCAGTCCGAAGTCCCGGATGGGTCCGAGCGAACTCGTCACGTTCGACGAGAACCCGATGACCGTGGTCCCCGTGACGATGAAGAACGCGACGACGAGTTGTTCGACCGTCTCGCGCATCGACGGGACGATGGCCGCACCCTTGACTCGCTCCTCGCGGTAGCGATTGACCGAGTGGATCCCGAAGTCGATGCCCACCGCAAGCAGTAGCGGTGGGACGGCGGTCAACATCTGGGTGAACGGGATGTTGGCGAGCCCCATGAACCCGAACGTCCAGACGATGGCCATCACCAGCGACAGCAGTCCGATCACCAGGTCGATCGGATCCCGGTACGCGTAGACGAGGAACAGGACGATGAGCAGGACTGCCGCGGGGATGACGATGATGAGCGAATCGAAGATGACGTTGGCGAACTCCTGCGAGATGATCCCGGTGCCGAACACGCGGAACTCGCCGCCACCGGCGTTGACGACGTGTGCCGTCTCGATCTGAATCGACTGAAGCGGACTCGATCCGCTGGTCCCAGGACCGGCCGACAGACCCGCGGGCACCTCGTGGGTCACCACGGCGATGGTCGCCGAGGCGGAGGCCGATTTCGCGTTGAAGTCGTTGCTCAGCGTGCCCGTGAATCCGGGTCCGGCGGCGGCCCGTCTCACCGCGGCGTCGATCTGGCCCGGGGTCGCTCGCTCGATCGTTCGGATCTGTTCGTCGATCGTGGTCGCCGTCGGGTCGATGGCGCGGGCGACCAGTTGAGCCGCACTCCGGGTGTTCGTCACCCGCAACTCGGTCCGGTCGGTCACCCGGTCCTGTGCGCGCAGCATGTAGAGCAGCGACTTCTTCGAGAGGACGTTCCGCCCGACCTGGATGATCTGCGTCGTTCCCGTGTCGATGGCGAAGGGGTCGGAGAACTTCTGATCGACCTCGCTGAGGGCCTCCTCGGACGGCGTTCCCTCCGAGAACTGCTGGGTCCCGGTCTCGGTGGAGATGTTGCCCAACCCCGCGGTCATCACGAGCGTGACGACGAGGAACGTCACCACGACCCGCTCCGGATGGTTCGCGATGTGGCGCGAAATCCAGGCGACCGTCCGTTCGTATTCGACCATCGATCAGCGTCGCCTGTACCAGACGTACCCGCCGACGGCGGTCACCAGGATCACCACGCCGGCGACGATGGCGGTCACCGGGAGGCCGCTCGAGGACGGCTCCGTGACGGTCACCGGGACCTGGTAGGTCTTCGAGAGTTTCGAGTCGCCGTTCTCGTCGAAGGTGAAGTCCATCGAGAGCGGATAGGTCTTCGCGTACGCGCCGCCGGAGACGCCGACCCCGAAGGTCATCTCCGTCGTCTCGCCCGGTTCGAGACGAGAGACGAACGCCTCGTCGTCGGTGGTGGACAACGGGTCGTTCGCGAACAGTTTCGCGTTGACGTTCCGGATTGTGGTCTCGCCGTTGTTCGTGACCGAGAGGGTCAGTTTGTCGCTCCCTCCGGCCGGCAGCGTCGCGTCGATCGGTTCGACCGCGAAGCGGTCCCGCTCGGGTTCGATGGCCACGCGCAGGTTCAACGGTCTCGTCTGGCGCCGTTCCTCGTCTGCCGTCTGGTATTCGACGACGAACGAGAACTGGCGTGGCACGGCCGACGCGCTACTGCTCACGGTGATCGGAAAGGAGACGTCGACGGACTGGTGGGGCTCGAGAGTGCCGACGGCGTACTCGGTCTCGTCCGGGTGGACGTTCATCCCGGTCGAGGTGATACGCACGACGGCGTCCTTCGCGAGGGCCCCGTTGTTGGTCACCGTCATCCGCAGCGTCCCGTCCTCCCCGACGCGCAACGTGCTCTCGACCTCCGAGAAGAGGAAGCGGTCCTCGGCGGGACCGACGGTGACCCCGGCCGTCATCGGGAACGACCTGCGATCGATTCCGTCCTCGTCGTCGTATGCGACCGTCGCGGCGACTGCGTAGGTCCCGTTCTCGGTCCCGGCTGGTGTCTTCGCGTCGACGGAGACCGTCCGGTTCGCGCCGACGGGCCACTCGCCCACGTACGTCGAGGTCGTCGCCCCGTCGCCGAAGCGGACGCTTCCGGTCTTGGACTGCAGTTCGACGGTGGCCGCCGAGGCGTTCTCCGTTCCGACGTTCCTGATGGTCACCGAGACGGTCCCGCTCTCGCCCGTCGAGAGATCGCTCTCCACGTCCAGGAGTTCGAACGCGGCCCGATCCTCGACGGTGACCGTCGCGTAGACGGTCGTGGTCTCCTTCTCGTCGTAGTCGTACTCGTATGTCAGCCGTATCGGGACCTCGTACGTGCCCGCTTCGACGTCCTCGGGGACGGTGATGACGAACTGGGAGGTCAGCGGGCGCCCGTCCGGTATCGATCCGAGGAGGTGGGTACCGGAGGAAACCGTGAAGGGGGTGTCGCCGCCGACCATCGTCGCCTTCACGTTCCGGGCGGTCTCGACGCGGTCGTCGACCTCCTCGGCGTCGTTGACGAACTGGACGGTCACCTGCGCCGTTTGTCCCGGCGTCACCGTGGGCTCGGGAACGTAGGTCTCGAACCGGGGGTCTTCGGCGGCGGCGACCGGTGCGGGCGCGAGGGCGAGTCCGAGGACGAGGAGGACTGTGGACAGGACGATCGTTCGATTCATGGATGATTGCGTGGGGCGCCCGAGAGCGGGCGTGGTGTCGGTCTCGGTTGCACGTCCGGGTGGGTGATATAAAGCATTGTAGGTTTCTACTACAGGCTCGCCGCTACTCCTGGAGGGAGGGTGCGACGGCGTCTTCGACGAGAGGGACGAGGCCCTGGCGAAGCCGGAGCGGGCGCTCCAGACGGCCGTCTCCTCCTCGTCGAGGACGCTCATCAGGATGGTGTCGTCGTCGACGACGAGCAGGCGGCCCGCCTGATCCCCGTCGCTGACGGCCGGTTCCACGACGTCGAGGTTATCCAGCCGTTCGCGGACGGTGGGATCGTCGCTGAGGACGATCACCGACACGCCCTCGTCCTCGCTGTCGTGGAGCGCCGCGAGCGTCGCCTCAGTCAACATGTCCGGCCCGTTCACCCCGTAGACGATTCGCGACTCGGCGTTCGCGATCAACTGGTTCGCGCGGCTCTCGATGGCGGCCGTCCCCGAGAGTCGCCACACGCCCTCCTGGCGACCGACCGATCGGGATCGCTCGTTCTCGACCTTCTCGAGGTAGTCGAAGGCGCGTTCCTGGTTTCGTTCGAACCGTTCGCGGAGACGCTCGCGCGCCTCCT
The DNA here is from genome assembly GCA_042216165.1 of Halanaeroarchaeum sp. GTDB lineage: Archaea > Halobacteriota > Halobacteria > Halobacteriales > Halobacteriaceae > Halanaeroarchaeum. Next base: position 26,079 of record JBDGUD010000025.1, on the reverse strand, counting down.
CGATCGGAACGGGACGATACGTCTTCGGCGTCGCGTGCTGGATCTCGATGAGGCCGCGACGCTCCAGGGACTCGGTCGTTCCGTAGACCTGCGAACGGGGAACGTCTGCGACCGTGCTGACATCCTTCGCGGTCCCGGTGCCGAGTTTCTGGAGGGCGACGAAGACGCGCGCCTCGTAGTTCGGCAGTCCCAGTCGCTCCAGGGCCTCGATCGGATCGAAATCGGACTCGGCGGTCATCCGGTGTCTACCGGGTCGATACGCCACCTCGCACCATCAACCTGTTCGTATTCCGGGTTCGGAACCCCTTTCTCCGTCGGTCCCGACCGTGCAGTCGATGACGCCCGAGGCCCGGAACGGGGGCATCGCGTCGTGAACCACCACACCTTCGACCCGGAGGCGGCGGCGAAACTCGAGGACGTCGACCGGTACCGGTACCTCTCGCGCGACGAACTCGTGGGCGGCCTCGCCGTCGACGAGTCGGACGCGGTCGTCGACCTGGGTAGCGGCACCGGCTTTTACACCCGTGACGTCGCCCAGTACGCGGGTACGGTCCACGCCGTGGACGTTCAGTCCGAGATGCACGAGCACTTCCGGGCCGTCGGTCGTCCCGATAACGTCGACCTCGTCACGGCGGGCGTAGCCGACCTCCCCCTGGCGGACGACGCCGTGGACGGTGCCTACTCAACGATGACCTTCCACGAATTCGTCTCGGGGGACAGCCTCGCAGAGGTCCGACGCGTCCTCCGATCCGGGGCACGGTTCGTCGTGGTCGACTGGTCGGCGACCGGTGACGGGGAACGTGGGCCACCGCTCGAGGCACGAGTGGGCCCCGACGGTGCCGCCTCGTACCTCGACGGGGCTGGATTCGACGTGCACCGTTCCGACGACCGGCCGGAGACGTTCTACGTCCTGGCGAGCGCGCCGTGAGTACCGGCGAACCGCCGGAGGATCGACATTTTCAATACGACGCATTTCTCTTATGTAAATTAGTATGATGGATGATTTGACGGGTTTTCAGCGAGATTTGATGTTCGTCGTCGCTGGCCTCTCGGAGCCGAACGGCCTCGAGATCAAGGAGGAGATCGAGGAGTACTACGAGACGTCCATCAACCACGGCCGGCTCTATCCCAACCTCGACACGCTGGTCGAGGAGGGCCTCGTCGAGAAGACGAAACAGGACGAGCGCACCAACGCGTACCGGTTGACCGAGAGCGGTTCACGGATGCTGGACGACCGGCAACGCTGGGAGCGCAGGTACATCGACGCGATGACCGAGGCCGCGGTGAACTAGTTCAGTCCTCTTCGAACCGGATCGAATCCGGCTCCCGACCCGCCGCGTCGACGATTTCGTCCGCGACGAAAATCGGTGCGTCCACACGCACCGCGATCGCGATGGCGTCGCTCGGGCGGACGTCGAACGTCAGTTCGGACCGTTCCCCCCGATCGTACCGCTCGACGTCGAGTTTCGCGTAGAACGTCCCGTCGGTGAGTTCGTCGATGCGCACCCGGTCGATTGCCCCGCCGAACTCCGTCAACATCTCGACGAACAGGTCGTGGGTGAGCGGTCGTTCGAAGGACTCCGTGGAGATCGCGATCTGGATCGACTGCGCCTGGTCGCCCGTGACGAACACCGGGAGCACCTCCTCCCGGACGTCGAGGACGACGGCGGGGACCTGCTCCTCTTCGCGGGTGACGGCCACTCCCCTGACCGAGGCCTCGTGGTCCATGCCGAGAACTGGGGCGAGAACGACCAAAAACCCTTCTGCAGCACCCCGCCTCAGGATCCCGATTCGCCCGCGAGTTCCTCGATCAACTGTCGCGTAGCGCGGCGGATGGCCCCGTCGCTCGACTGCGTCGGTTCCCACCCCAGTGCGGAGAGTTTCTCGATGGAGAGTCGCATCTTCGGGACGTCTCCGGTCCAGCCCCGGTCACCGCCGGTGTACTCGTAGTCCGGATCGACGTCCATCTCGTCGGCGACGATGTCGGCGATGGCGTTCACGGAGGTCGTCGTCTTCGTGCCGAGGTTGTAGACGTTGTAGTCGTCGGTGGCGTGTTCGACCACGTGGATCATCGCGTCGACGCACGCCTCGACGTGCATGTAGGACTTCTCCTGACGGCCGTCGCCGAGTATTTCGAGGGTGTCGGGGTCGTCGAGGAGTTTCTCGATGAAGTCCGGGACCACGTTGCCGCGCTGGTGGGGGCCGACGATGTTCGCGAAGCGGAACACCCAGGCCTGGATGTCGTAGGAATGGGCGTAGGTCGAGACGATGCCCTCGTCAGCGAGTTTGCTCGCACCGTAGATGCTGATGGGTTCCAGGGGGGCGTAGTCCTCCGGGGTCGGCATCGGTGCCTCGCCGTAGACGGTCGACGAGGAGGTGAAGGCGAGGTGCTCTACCCCGACCTCGTCCATCCGTTCGAGGACGTTGTACGTCATCTCGCCGTTCTCTTCGAAGAGCGTCCGTGGTTCCGAATAGTTCGTGTCGGTGTACGCCGCGAAGTGAAAGACCACGTCAACGTTCTCGTCGATCACGTCGGCGACGTCCGCCGCGGAACGCATGTCCCTCTTCGCGAAGGCGACGCGGTCCGGAACCCGGTCGCGGCTCCCCTTCTGGAGGTTGTCGACGGCGAGGACGTCGTTCTCGTCCGCCAGGGCGTCGGCCAGGTGCGACCCGACCAGCCCGGCAGCCCCGGTCACGACGACCCGCTTGCCGGAGAGGTTCATGGAGGCAGGTATCGGCACCCGTGCAAGTGTTTTCCGGTCGACTTCGGACGGTCTTTCCGGACGGTCCTCGGACGGTCTTTCCGGACGGTCCTCGGACAGTCCTTCCGGACGGACCTCAGACTGTCTCCCCGGTGATCCTCGCGCTCCACTCCCACAGCCGTCGCTGGAGTGACTCCTCCGTGGTCTCCGGGGCCGGATCAGCGCGTTCGAGGTCGTCGTAGTACGTTCCAGTCTCGTCCTCGACGGACGGCGACGCGGCGAGGTAGACCGCGGTCGCCGCCCCGTCGGCTGGTTCGGAGACGAACCGCCCCGTCACCGTACTCGGCAATGCGTCGAGCGCCCCCATGAAGGCACGCACCGGGAGCGATCCGTTCCGGTAGAGCCCGCTTCCCGGAACGAATCCCGGATGGAAGCACGTGGCAGTCGCCGCCTCGAGACGCCGGGCCAGGGACTTCGTGAAGAGCACGTTCGCGAACTTCGACCGCCGGTAGGCCGCGAATCCGTCGTACCCGGATATCGATTCGAGGGCGTCGAAGTCGAAGTCGCCCCGCCGATGGACGTCCGAGGAGGTCGTCACGACGCGGCCGCCGTTCGACTCGAGCACCGACGCCAGTCGCGTCGTCAGGACGAACGGTGCGAGGTGGTTCACGACGACGGTCCGTTCGACGCCGTCGGGGCTCAGTCCGCCGTCGGCGAAGTACGCGGCGGCGTTGTTCACGAGGACGTCGAGACCGTCGTACGCGTCCTCGACGTGGGCGGCCAGGTCGCGGACCGCGTCGAGGTCCAGGAAGTCCCCCTGGACGGTCTCGTACCCCGTGGCCTCGGTCCCGTCGAGTTCGTCTTCCAGGGCGACGAATTTCTCTGGCGACCGCCCGTGTGCGATCACGGTCGCCCCCAGTCGGCCCAGAGACAGCGCCGTCTCGCGGCCGACGCCCGAGGTCGCGCCGGTCACGAGGACCACCGCACCCGAGAGGTCCACGGACGCCACGCCCGCCGTCTCCTCCGGTCTCCCCGTCATGGTCGTACCTGGGCCGCCCATCCCGTTTAAACTTCCCCGCTTCGACGCCGAGCGAAACGCCTAACGGCGCCTCTCCCAACCGTCGGGTATGCAGGGAGAACCGGAGGTCGCGGTGCTCCGCCTCGGACACCGGCCGGGGAGGGACGACCGCATGACGACCCACGTCGGTCTCACCGCGCGGGCGCTGGGCGCCGACCGCGTCATCTACCCGGAGAACGCGTCCGACGCCGTCGAGACGGTGAGCGACATCACCGGGCGGTTCGGCGGCCCCTTCGCGGTCGATCGGACGAGCGCCCTCGAGGCGACCGTGAGAGACTGGGCCGGCGTCGTCGTCCACCTCACGATGTACGGCGAACGCGTCCAGGACGTCGAGTCGGCGATTCGCTCGGCACACGATTCGACGCCGGTGCTGGTGGTGGTGGGCTCGGAGAAGGTCCCCTTCTCCGTCTACGAGGCCGCCGACTGGAACGTCGCCGTCACCAACCAACCCCACTCCGAAGTCGCGGGACTCGCCGTCTTCCTCGACCGGCTATTCGAGGGGCGCGAGCTCGACCGGCAGTGGGCCGATGCCGAACGACGAATCGTCCCGACGGACACCGGGAAGCGAGTCGTGGACGTCGAGTGAGCGTCTCACAAGACTTAATGGGGCGCCGGTCGCGTATTCGAACAATGGCTTTTGAGGACTTGCTGGAGGACCCCGTGGTCCAAAAATACCTCAACGAACTGGTCGGGCCCACCGGCATGCCCGTCGCGGCGGCCCCACCGGACGGCGAGGTGACCGACGAGGAGCTGGCAGAGCGCCTCGGCCTGGAGTTGAACGACGTCCGCCGCGCCCTGTTCATCCTGTACGAGAACGACCTCGCGAGTTACCGGCGCGTGCGCGACGAGGACTCCGGTTGGCTCACGTACCTCTGGACCTTCGAGTACGAGAACATACCGGGCAACCTCCACGACGAGATGGTCCGCCTGCTGGAGGCCCTCGAGGACCGCCGCGAGTACGAGGCCGATAACGAGTTTTACCTCTGCGAGGTCTGCTCGATTCGCTTCGAGTTCGGCGAGGCGATGGAACTCGGCTTCGAGTGTCCCGAGTGCGGCTCGCAGGTCGAGTCCATGGAGAACGAGGCCATCATCGACTCCATCGACGATCGGATCGACGCGCTCCGGAGCGACCTGGGCGTGACGGCATAGATGGTCGTCCTCGCCACCAAGGTATACGTCTCGGGCGACGCCCGGGAACGCGCCCTCGACTCTCTCGGGTCCCTCGTGGCGAACGACGTGGGTGACCTTTCGGTCGAGTTTACGATCGGGCTGCGCCACGACGGGTTTCCGTCGGTCACCCTCGAGGGCCCCGACGCGACCGCCGCACGGAACGTCCTCTCCGAGCGATGGGGCGAGATCACGCCCGCGTTCGAAGACGGCGAGACCTACGTCGGGACGCTGGAGCGCTGGGACGAGGACGGGTTCGTCCTCGACGCCGGCAAGCCCGTCCGAATTCCCGCGAGCGAAATCGGGCTTGGGGCCGGGACTCCCGACCAGATCAGGACCCGGTTCGGCCTCGTTCAGCACGTCCCGGTGCGGTTCACGTACGGCGGGCCGCCGCGGCTCGCCGACGAGACGCTGGATCGTCTCCACGACTGGCGACGGGCCGAGACGGGGCGGGTGAACGTGAACAGCGCGACGCGGGCAGAGGTCCGGGCGACGGTCAATCGGGCCGGACACGCGAACGACATCGTCACGGTCGAGCGCCTGGGTTTGCTCGAACAGAGCATCGTCTGTGCGGAGGGAACGGATCCCCCAGGGCTCCTGTCGAGCATCGGGGGCCACCTTCAGGCCGAACTCCTCGCGGTCGTTCCATGAGACGCGCACTCGCGGTGGTCGCACTGGGACTGTTGATCGTCCTCGCCGGCTGTACCGGCGGCGTCGTCCAGGAGGAGGCGCTGGCCGAAGATGCGACCTACGACTGGAACACGACGGCCGCCGTCACCGTGAACGCGACCGGCACGCAGTATCAGTACGTCTACACCGTCGAGAATCGGAGCGAAATTCGGCTCTCGACGCACAGCCAGATCACCGGGACGACGCCGATACCGATATCGGCGGTGCAGTTCAGGTATCCCAACGGCACGGTCGTCGGATCCGGGGCGATCGACGTCGCCGAGCGCGCAAGCAAAACGGTCGTCACGTTCCCCGCGAGGAACGGAACGTTCGCCTACACGGCCGAGAGTGGTCCACGGAGCCTCCGGGTGCCGGTGGTGACGACCCGGTCCCACGAGGTGATTCTCCCACCGGGGATGCGCATCGCGTTGCCGATCGTCGGCGGCGCGACGCCGCCGGGCTACGAAACCGACGTCCGCGACGATCGGGTCCACCTGACGTGGGAGTCCGTCGAGACGAACACCATCGCGATCGACTACTACTACCAGCGCGACATCCTGCTGTTCGGCGCTCTCCTGTTGGGCCTCGTCGTGATCGCCGGAGTGGGTCTGGCGTACTACTGGCGGGCCATCGGGCGACTCGCGGCCCAGCGAGAGCGGGCGGGACTCGAGCGGGACGGGGAGACCTGATTCGGTCGCGGGCCCGGACCGAACGCGGAGGATTAAGCGCCCGGGGGCCATAGCGGCCCACATGGACGTAGCCGTCGTGACCGTCGGCGACGAGTTGCTCGCCGGTGAGACGGAGAACACCAACGCCTCGTGGCTGGGCCGGCGGCTCGCCGACAGGGGAGCGACCGTCCGCCGGATGGTCGTCGTCCCGGACGAGCGAGCAGTCATCGCGGAGACCGTCGGCGACCTGTCCGCGTCCTTCGACGCCGTCATCGTCACGGGGGGCGTCGGACCGACCCACGACGACGTGACACTCGACGGCGTGGCCGACGCGTTCGACCTGGACATGACCGAACACCCGAAGGCCGTGGACTGGTTCGCCAATCACGAGGAGTACGCCCGACAGGACCTCGTCTCGGGGACGATGGAACTCCCCGCGGGCGCGCGAATGATCCCGAACGACGAGGGCGTCGCCCCCGGAGCCGTCGTCGAGAACGTCTACGTCTTGCCGGGCGTCCCGTCCGAGATGCGTTCGATGTTCGACCGCATCGCCGGGGAGTTCGACGGAACGCCCCTCACGACCGAGGTGGTCTACTCGGACCGACCGGAGAGTTCACTGGTGGACGTGATCACGGCCGTCGACGAGCGATTCGACGTCCGGGTCGGGAGTTATCCCAACGACGGCGTCCGCATCAAGGTCGCGGGCGTGGACCCGGAAGAGGTGGCTGCCGCGGCAGACTGGCTGCGCGAACGGGTCTAGCGGTACAGGTACCGGATCCAGACGGCGGCGACCACCAGGCTGAGTAACAGGACGATCCACCCCACGGCGTCGACGGGGAGTTCTCCCGCCGTGCTGAGTACCGCGTACATACCTGCGGATTTTCCGCGGGTACCCTTAACGCTTGCCGAACGTCGAGCGGGCCCCTTTTGCGCCGGGCCCCCGAATCCACGACCATGCGCCGAATCGGGTTCGTGGTCAATCCCATCGCCGGAATGGGCGGGCGGGTCGGGCTGAAGGGGACCGACGGGGTCGTCGAGCGGGCGCGTTCGCTGGGTGCGGAACCGCGCGCACCGGCCCGCGCCGTCGAGGCACTCGAGACCCTGCGCGAACGGTCGCCGGAGACGGAGATACTCACCTGGGGCGACCGCATGGGTGCCGACGAGGCCACCGAGGCCGGGGTCGATCACGAGGTGCTGGGGGAGCCTGCCGCGGCCGAGACGAGTGCACGGGACACGCGGGAGGCGGTGACGGCCCTCGTCGAGGCCGACGTGGATCTGATCCTGTTCGTCGGTGGCGACGGAACCGCGGTCGACGTGACGGAGACCCTCGAGTCGCTCGATGCCGACGTACCGATTCTGGGCGTCCCGGCCGGCGTCAAGGTCTACTCGTCCGTGTTCGCGGTCAGCCCGGCGTCGGCGGGTCGAATCGCGGCATCGTTCGAGGGGTTCGAAACGCGAGAGGTGAACGACATCGACGAGGACGCCTACCGGGAGGGCGAGGTTCGGGCGGAACTGAAGGCCCTGGCCCGGGTGCCGGTGAACGGCGACCTCCAGTCATCGAAGCAGATCATGGGCGGCGACGTGGAGTCGCTCGCGCGGGGCGTCGCGGACGACGTCGAACCGGGCGTGACCTACGTCCTGGGACCCGGCGGCACGATGCAGCGCGTGAAGGCGGAACTCGGCGTCGAGGGAACGCCCCTCGGCGTCGACGTGGTCAGGGACGGCGACCTCCTCGCGGCCGACGCGAACGAGCAGGCCATCCTCGACGCGCTCGGGGACGAGAACGTCGTCGTGGTCTCCCCGATCGGTGGCCAGGGGTTCGTTTTCGGACGTGGGAACGACCAGATATCGCCGGCCGTGATCCGTCGGTGCGACCTGGAGGTCGTCGCCTCGCGGGAAAAACTCGACGCTACCGGGGTACTCCGGGTCGATACGGGAGACGAGGCCCTCGACGAGTCGCTGCGCGGCTGGATCAAGGTCAGGATCGGACGGTACGAGCGCCGGATGATGCAGATCGTCTAGTCGACGACGTCGGGCAACATGTGTCGTAGAGACAGGATTAAGGCCCCTAAATTACTACGTGGTGTATATGGAGACGAGAAAGGTCCAGCGCCTGGGGCCATCGACCCTGGCGATGACGTTGCCGGCGGAGTGGGCGCGCCAACAGGACGTCGAGAAGGGCGACGAGGTCACCCTTCGCGAGAGCAGCAAGGGGACGCTCACGATCACCCCGGAGTCCGCGCGCGGCGAGGAGAGCGAGGCGACCGTCCACGTCGAGAACTTCGACGCGGACGCGGTCGAACGTGCGATCATCGGCCAGTACGTCCTGGGTCGGCGCATCATCCACGTGACCGCAGAGGAGACCCTGGGCAGCGATCACATCAACGCGGTCTACAACGCGGAAACCCAGCTCATGGGACTCGGGGTCATCGAGGAGACGCCGGACCGGATCACGATCCGGTGTTCGGTGGACCCGGAGGACTTCACCCTCGACAACCTGATGAAGCGCCTCGAGAGCACCGGGCGGACGATGCGGGGTGAGGCGATCAAGGCGCTCGCACACGGCAACACGGACCTGGCGCAGCGCGCTCTCAACCGTGAGCGGCAGGCGAACAAGATCTTCGTGCTGTTGCTCCGCCTGATCTTCACCGCCTACCAGAACCCAAGCATGGCCCGTGCGGTGGGCCTCACGGACGGGTTCCCGCTGATCGCCTACCGATCCGTGGCGAAGAGCCTCGAACTCACGGCGGACAACGCAGAGGACATCGCCGACATCGTCTTCGAGGCCGAGGACGGGACCCTCGAGATCGACCAGGGCACGATGCGTCGCATCCGCGAGTTCAACGACCAGGTGGACGAAATTTCGACGCTGGCCGTCGAGGCGGTGGTCGAGCGGGATTACGACAAGACGCTCGAGGCCCGCTCGCTCTTCCGCGAGATCGGGGATCGCGAGGCGGACATCCTCGACGACCTCCCCGAGATGGACAACGAGTCGCTATTGCGCATTCGGGAGGTTCTCGTCGCGCTCCAGCAGACCTCCGAGTACGCCGTCCGGAACGTCGAGATCGCCTCGAACCTGGCGCTCAACGAACAGTCCGATTACACGACGATCTCCTGAGGGAGGGCGGCTCACCCGTCGCTCGCGGTCTTGTGGGCGGTCAGCGGATTCCGCGACGTCAGTTCGCAGGGGAACTCCGGGTGTTCCGCGAAGTGTCTGACCAGCATGTGGCGACGGGACCCGGTGATCCCGGCCCGGTCCAGGTCCTGGGCGTCGAACTCCTCGGGCAACCGATCGAAGAGGCGGCGCACTTCCTCGTACCGCTCGAAGACGGTGGAGTTGCCGGTCGAGTCCGCACCTCGCCGTTCGACCACGTACGAGCCATCTTCGCGGTGTTCGCAGGCCGTCCGGAAGAACGTTCGCCGCGACGTGAGCGCGTCTTCGACCTTCGTTTTGATTTCTGCAGCCGCTTCGCGGCTGAGGCGATGCGTTTCGCCGTCGACGGTGAGCAAAATCGATCCGCCGTCGGACTCGACAGAGATGGTCTCGTTACGCTCCGAGAACGCGACCAGGAGCCTGAGCACTCCGTGCCATGGATGGACACAGGCAACGGTCGATGAAAAGGCTGTCTATCGTGCCAACATCTCGACCGGGACCGGCCATATTTATGGTCGGTCGGGGGAAACCTCGGCGCATGGCGAACGCCACGACCGAGACAGCGATGGATCTCGACACCGGGTTCGGGGTACTGTTCGGATTGCTCGCCGCGGCCGCTGCCGGGGTCGCGTTCTTCGCTCACGACCTGCTCCGTGCGCTCGGATTCGGCGGGGCCGTGCTCTTCGGGGCCCTGCTGGTGGCCTCGTTGCACCTCTACCGCTGAGACGCCGCAGGCCTCCCCGCATCTGTAAGAGTTAAACGCGCTCGCCACCAATCCACGGTAATGCCCGAATACACTGAGGAGGAACGTCGCATCCTCGATTACCTTCGGGACAACGTCGGAACAGGGGAAGGCTACTTCCGCGCGAAGAACATCGCCGAGGCACTCGGGCTCTCGGCCAAGCAGGTGGGCGTCAGACTCGCAAACCTCTCGGAGAAATCGGAGGACGTGGACATCGAGAAGTGGGGCCGGTCGCGATCGACGACCTGGCGCGTGGAACCGGCGTGACCGGCGGCTTTTTCACATCCGGAGCGGAATCTCACCCATGACCGTCCGGGTCGAACGCTCGTTCGACATCGACGCGACGCCGGAGGACGTCTGGGAGTTCATCGCCGACCCGACGGCGCGCGCGAAGGCGATCAGCGTGGTCGACAGTTTCGACGTTCGCGAGGACACGACCGTCTGGCACATCCGCTTGCCCATCCCGCTCATCCGGACCACGGTTTCGGTGAAGACCCGCGACGTCGAGCGCCGGGAGCCCACCTACGTGAAGTTCAAGGGGACGTCATCTGCGTTCACCGTGGTCGGTGAACACGAGATCGCCCAGACCGACGGATCGACCCGGGTGTTGAACCGCTTCGTCGTCGACGGACGGGTACCGGGCGTGGAGGGTTTCTTCGAGCGGAACTTCGAGGGCGAGATACGGAACCTGGAGCAGGCACTCAGGAGGCACCTGGACGATCGATGAAGCTCGCGCTCGCCCAGCTTGACGTCGAGGCCGGCGCGGCCGCGGCAAACCGTGAGCGCGCGATCGAGGCGATTCACGACGCTGCCGACCGGGGAGCCGATCTGGTAGCCCTGCCGGAACTGTGGAACGTCGGGTTCTTCGCCTTCGACCGGTACGAGGAACTCGCCGAATCCCTCGCGGGCCCCACGCTCGACGCCGTCCGGATTGCTGCGGACGACAGAAACGTGGGGGTCCTCGCCGGCAGCATCGTCGAGGACCTCTCCACTGCCGACGACGGACCCTCCGGGGAGGGGCTGGCAAACACGACGGTCCTCCTCGACAGGGACGGTTCGACGCTCGCGGTGTACCGCAAGCGCCACCTCTTCGGGTACGAGTCCGAAGAGGCCCAGTTGCTCGTCCCGGGCGAGTCACTCGGCGTCGCGGATTTCGAGGGGTTCAGGGTGGGGATGACGACCTGTTACGACCTCCGGTTCCCGGAACTCTACCGCGACCTCGTGGACCGCGGCGTCACGCTCGTCCTCGTCCCGAGCGCGTGGCCGTACCCCCGCGTCGAGCACTGGCACACGCTCTCCCGGGCGCGCGCGGTCGAAAATCAGTTCTTCGTCGCGACGATCAACGGGGCGGCGGCGTTCGAGGACGCGCGTCTCCTCGGCCGCTCGACGGTGTACGACCCGTGGGGGACCACGCTCGCGAGTTCCGACGACGACCCGACGATCGTCACGGCGTCGATCGATCCGGATCGCGTCGCCCGGGTGCGCGAGGAATTTCCGGCCCTCCGCGATCGGCGGTGACGCGGACAGGTTTATTAGTCGTCCCCCAGTAAACCCGGATGCCAGCAGAAGACGCTTTTCTCGTCGACGCTGGCAATCGAATGCCGCCTCGGCCGCTCGCGACCCGACCGGCTCAGACGAGGTGTCTGGGGCACCACCTCGTTTTCTACGCTCGATGTGATCAGTCCTCGGTGTGGATCTCGGCCGAGAGACCCTGGGCCATCTCGATGTCGCTCTCGTTGTTCACCGTCCAGGCCGTCCGCTCGGTGACCGCCTCGATGACCTCGCGAGCGCTCGGATAGCCGTTCCCCGACTGTTTGACGCCGCCGAAGGGCAACTGGACCTCGGCACCGATCGACGGGAGGTTCGCGTACGCCAGCCCCAACTCGGCGTGATCCCTGAAGTAGTTGATCTGTCGGTAGTCCTCGGAGACGATGGATCCGGCGAGGCCGTAGGGCGTGTCGTTGTGGATTTCGACCGCGCGCTCGATGCCGCCGGTGTACTCGATCAGGGCGACGTGTGGATTGAACGCCTCCTCCTCGAGAACGCGTGCGTCGGAATCGTAGTCCATCTCGTAGACGAAGGGCCCCACCCAGTTGCCGTCGTCCATGCCGTCGGGGATCTCTGCCGGGTCGAGGGTCGATCGATCGACCAGCACGTTCGCGCCCTCTTCCCGGGCGAGGTCGTTGTAGTACTCGAACTTCTCGATCTGGTCCCCGTCGACCACCGGGCCCATGAAGGTGTCCTCCGAGAGGGGGTCACCGACGGACACGGACTCGGCGATCGAGACGAAGCGCTCTTTGAACTCGTCGTAGACGTCTTCGTGGACGATCAACCGCTCCGCTGAGACGCAGCGCTGGCCCGTGGTCTTGAACGCTGACATCACCGCGCTGTGCACGGCGACGTCGAGGTCGGCCTCCTCGGTGACGACCACGGCGTTCTTCCCGCCCATCTCGCAGGCGGCCAGTTTGCCTGGCTCACCGCCGACCTTGGATGCGATCTCCTGGCCGACCTCTGCCGATCCCGTGAAGAGCACCGTATCCACGTCTCCGTGATCGACGATGGCCTCCCCGGCGTCGCCGTACCCTTGCACGAGGTTGAAGACGCCGTCGGGGATACCGGCGTCCTCGAACATCTCGGCGACGATCTGGGCACACCAGGGCGTCTGTTCGGCCGGCTTCCAGACGACCGTGTTGCCCTCGACCAGCGCGACGGCCATGTGCCAGAAGGGGATCGCGACCGGGAAGTTCCAGGGCGTGATCGCCCCGACGACGCCCCGTGGCTTGCGTCGCATGTAAGAGTCCTTCGAGCCGATCTCGCTGGGTACCACGTCGCCGTGCGGGTGACGGGCGTTCCCCGCCGCCCACTCGACCATGTGGTAGGCCTCGACGACGTCGGCCTTGCCCTCGGATATCTCCTTGCCCGCCTCCTTGCTCACCGTCTCGCCCAACTCGTCCGTCCTGTCGCGCAGCTCGTGATAGATGTCCCAGAGGTACTCCGCACGATCGATGTAGGAGAGGGAGCGCCACTCATCGAACGCGTCCGCGGCCGCCGACACCGCCCGGTCCACGTCTGCCGCCGTCCCCCGTCGGAAGGTCCCGAGCGTCTCGCCCGTCGCCGGGTTCGTGCTCTCGAACGTCTCTTCGCCGTGTCCGTCGATCCATTCTCCGTCGATGTAGTGCTCGGACGGCCGTCGTCGCTGCTGGGACATGGGACAAATTTGGGTACGTCGATGTATAAATACCCCGAAAACGGAGGGTAATATGTGAAGGAATATGGTTACGGTCAATCTCGCGGTCGGGGCGAGTCTCACCGCTTCGCGACACCATTTGGCGACGGGTTCGTGAAACGGTACCATGGACCGACGGGACTACCTGCGTCGGGTCTCCGCGGTCCCGATTGCACTTTTCGCGGGCTGTCTCGGTGCGGGCCGTGGCCCCGGCGGGAACTCTGCGGATGGGGGAGGAACCGGGTCGGGCTATGGGGCGGTCACCATTCCCGGAACGGCGTTCTCACCCCTGAGGACCACCGTCGCACCGGGTGAGACCGTCACGTGGTACAACACCGACACCGAGCCACACCGCGTCCAGAGCGCGACGTTCTCCGAACGGGGGACCGACTGGTCATACGACTCGGGGTCGTTCGTCAGCGGCGAGCGGGTAACGTACACCTTCGAGGAACGGGGTGCGTACGAGTACGTGGGAGCGAAGCACGGAAAAGGGGAGATGTGTGGCGTCGTCGTCGTTGGCGGCGTCACCTACGACGTGGTCCTCCCCTGTTCGGGGAGCGGTGGGAGCGGCGGCATCTGCTGTCCGGGATAGATTCCAGCGGACTGGGACGAGACGAAAGGGGCTTGCGGCAGGCCCTCGAAGGCCGCCGCAATGGCCCCCGCTGTCGAAACGACCCGCGCCGCCGGGATGGAGATCTCGGTCGATACCACCCGCTGCAAGAGCTGTGAGATTTGCGTCGCCGAGTGTCCCACCGACGTATTCGAGATGCGCGGTGCGGGGCCGAACAGCCGACCCGTCCCGACCGACCCGGGGGCGTGCCTCGACTGTTCGACGTGCGAGCGGCTCTGCCCCGATGTTGCACTCGAGGTCGGGCCCCGATGACCGGTCCGACGGCGCCACCGGGATCGGTCGACGTCCGGGCCGGTCACCGGTCCGTGACCGGAGACTGATCAGTCCTCGGCCGGGAGGGCCGTCACCTCGTCGGTTACGGCCGACGAATCGAAGTCGTGGTCGGGCCTGAGGTTCACGAAGGCCAGGAAGTTGAGCGCCTCAAGCATCTCCTCGCGGGAGTAGTGTTCCGCGGCCGCGTGGACTGCGATCGGTGCGCCCACGTGGGGCTCCAGTGCGGCCAGGGCACACGCGACGTCGTACGCCCTGGCGTCTTCGGTGGCGTCGTCGTCGACGTTGGTCGCGTCGATGAAGTAGAGGTGGCCGTGGTGGACGAGTACGTTCTCCTCCCGGAGGTCGCCGTGGGCGAGGTCGTTGTCGTGCATCCGGGAGAGCGCAGCGAAGAGGTCGTCGGCGTAGTCCGCGACCGTCTCGGGCGGGAGTTCGTCCAGCGTGACGAAGTCCTCGAGGTACTCGAGGACGACCACCCCCAGGCCGTCCACCTCGAATGCCTCGATCGGTTCCGGTACGTGGAGGCCGATGTCGCGCATCCGCCGCGTCGCCTCGAGTTCGTGCTCGGCCATCTCGACCGGGCCGGCGGTGTGCTCGAAGAATCCACTGCCGCTCGCGGTGAACGCACCCACGTTCCGTGCGCCGGTGAACAGCGCGTGGACGAAGGCGTTCTGGGGGGAGACGATCTTCACGAACCACTCGTCGTTGACCACGCAGGGCGTGGAGAGCCAGTTGTCCGCCTCCAGGAAGGTCATCCTGAGCACCGGCTGATCGTACCTGGCCGCGACCTCCCGAGCGACGGTCTCCAGTCGGTCCCAGGCCAGCGTCCCCCTGACCACCCGACGAATACTCATTCACTCGGGACAACGTGTGGGCACTAAAAAGGCCCTTCGGGGTGCGGTGTCTTTATTGGTCCATCACGATAGTTCCGGACATGGATTTCACCCTCCCCGACGACCACCGCATGACCCGACAGACGGTCCGGGAGTTCGCCCGTTCGGAGATCGAACCGATCGCCCAGGAGATCGAGGACGAGCACCGGTTCCCGGAGGAGATTTTCGACAGACTCGCCGACCTCGACGTCATGGGCGTTCCGATCGACGAGGAGTACGGCGGTCTCGGCGGGGGACAGCTGCTCTACTCGCTGGTGACCGAGGAACTCGGTGCGGTCTCCGGATCGGTCGGTCTGTCCTACGCCGCCCACGTATCGCTCGGGTCGAAGCCGCTCGACCTCTTCGGGACGGAGGCCCAGAAAGAGCGGTGGCTACGTCCGCTGGCGGAGGGCGAGCACGTGGGAGCGTGGGCACTGACCGAACCCGGCAGCGGGAGCGACGCCAGCGACATGGACACCACGGCCGAGCGGGACGGCGACGAGTGGGTCCTGGACGGGACGAAACAGTTCATCACGAACGCGAACGTGGCCGGGTCTGTCCTGGTCAAGGCCGTGACCGACCCCAGCGCCGGCTACGACGGCATCTCGACGTTCATCGTCGATCCGGAGGAGGACGACGGATTCGAGATCTCGAACGTGTGGGACAAGATGGGTCTCAACGCGTCGCCGACCTGCGAAGTCCAGCTCGACTCCGTGCGACTTCCGGGTGACCGGCTCCTCGGCGAACCGGGCGACGGCTGGAAACAGACGCTGAAGACCCTGGAGGGCGGGCGGATCTCGATCGCGGCGCTCTCGGTGGGCATCGCGCGCGGGGCCTACGAGGCGGCGAAGGAGTACGCCCAGGACCGCGAACAGTTCGGCCGTCCGATCGCCGAGTTCGACGCGGTCCGGAACAAGATCGTCTCGATGGACCGGAAGGTCGAACGGGCCCGTCTGCTCACGCAGAAAGCGGCGACCCGGTACGACGCCGGCGAGGACGCCGTCCGACTGAGTTCACTCGCGAAGTGGGACGCCAGCGAGGCCGCCAGAACCGTCGCAAACGAGGCCGTCCAGACCCTGGGTGGGTACGGCTACACGACCGAGTACGCCCCCCAGCGTCACCTCAGGGACGCCAAATTGATGGAGATCGGCGAGGGAACGAGCGAGATCCAGCAACTCGTCGTCGGCCGACAGCTCGGCCTGTAGATCAGTCACAGCGCTGGTCGAGGATGCGATCGATGATCTTGTGAGTGGAGAGCAGTTCGCCCTCGTACTGCGGATCCCGACCCGACGCCCGCCTGACCTCGCAGTCCAGGCCGCGCCCCGCGAGCTGGGACTCGATGCGCTCGACGTCGTGGTGCTGGTCGTAGCCAAGCGCGATGACGTCGGGTTGGAGTTCCTCGATCGGCGAGAAGATGTCGTCCTCGTGTCCGACGTGCGCCTCGTCGACGACGTCGAGAGCGGCGACCACGTCCCGTCGCTGGCGGTTCGGCAGCACGGGCGGTTCCTTGTGGGTCACGTTCTCCCGGCGGGCGACGATCACGTGGAGTTCGTCGCCCATCGCGCTGGCGTCACGGAGGTAGTGAACGTGTCCCGGGTGGACGATGTCGAACGTTCCCTGGGCGACGACGCGGGTCATTGCTGTAACTCTCTGTCGATGTCGTCCTGGGTGAAATCGAAGAACGATTCCGGGTCCGGCAGGTCCACGTCGAGGATCGGGAGGTCACGGGAGTCCCCCTTCGAATCGAAGGCCCGCCAGTCGTCGGGCCCGAAGGGCGCCCCGAGGATGACGTGGACGACGCCCGATCCGAAGGTCTGGAGGTCCTCGTCGCTCGGCCTGAGTGCACCGCTCGGGTGGGAGTGAATGGATCCGACCGTGGCGCGGTCGTTGGGGACGAGGTGACGTCGCATCGAGGCGGACGTCTCGCCGGTCTTCGTCGCGGGAATGACGAGGACGTCCGTGACGACCACGCCGTCGGCTTCGACATCGAGTTCCTCGGCGTCGGTCCCCTGGAGGACCCCCAGGAATTCGTTCGGGAGGGCGTCTTTCGCGGCCGCTCGAGCGAAGTCCAGTGCGTCCTCGGCGATGCCGACGACTGGGGGCCGCGAAGCGAATCGCATACACACGTCTCACGGGTCGGCCATTCTAAGCGTTCCGGAACTCGCCTCGTCCGAACCCGTAAAGGGTTAACCCGCCGACTGGGTACCAACGCATAGTAATGACCGACGCTGCTTCCTCCGACGCGACCGGCGACGAACCGGTCGTCGTCGACCTCGCCCCCGGTTGCACCCGGGCGGACGTCGCCGAGGGCGAGCGATACCGCGCCCGCGTCAACGGCGTGGTCGATTACGGCATCTTCGTCGACTGCTCCGAGAACGTCTCGGGGCTGGTCCACGAGTCGTCCCTCGAGGGATCCTACGAGGTCGGCGACGAACTCGTCGTCGAGTTGACCGAGATCCGCGAGAACGGGGACCTGAGTTTCGAGACCGTCTCCCTGGAGACGTATCGCACCGTCGAACGCGCGCCGAGTTACGACCGGACTGCCGCGGGCACGCTCGCAGATCACGTCGGCGAATCGGTTCACCTCGAGGGCGAGGTCGTCCAGATCAAACAGACGGGCGGGCCGACCATCTTCCGCGTCCGCGACGAGACCGGTGTCGTCCCGGCCACCGCGTTCGAGGCGGCCGGGGTTCGCGCGTTCAAATCGGTCGCGGTCGGCGACGTAGTCCACGTGATCGGCCAGGTCGAGACGCGTGACGAGGCCGTCCAGGTCGAGATCGATCGGCTCGAGCCCCTCGAGGGGTCTGACGAGACGGCCGTCAGGGAGCGTCTCGAGGCCGCGGTCGCCGACCGCGCGGCACCCCCCGATATCGACCCCCTCGTCGAGTGGCCCGCCCTCGAGGCCATGATGCCCGACCTCCGGCGCGTCGCCCGCCGCCTCAGGCGGACGGTCCTCGAGAGTCGCCCGATTCGGATCCGCCACCACGCCGACGGCGACGGCATGTGCGCTGCCGCGCCGATCCAGTTGGCACTCGAACGCCTCGTGGACGCGACACACGCCGACCAGGACGCCAAGCGTCACCTCCTCAAGCGTCTGCCGAGCAAGGCGCCGTACTACGAGATGGAGGACGCGACCCGGGACCTCAACTACTCGCTCGGCGACCGGGACCGCCACGGGCAGAAGCTCCCCCTGTTGCTCATGCTCGACAACGGGAGCACCGAGGAGGACAGGCCGTCCTACCGGACGCTCGCTCACTACGACATTCCCATCCTCGTCGTGGACCACCATCACCCCGATCCCGAGGCCGTCGAGCCGTTCGTCGAAGAACACGTCAATCCCTATCTCCACGGGGAGGACTACCGGATCACGGCGGGCATGCTCAGCGTCGAATTGGCGCGGATGATCGATCCGAGCCTCACCGACGAACTCCGGCACGTCCCGGCGGTCGCTGGACTCTCCGACCGGTCGAAGGCGGACGAGATGGACGACTACCTCGGGCTCGCGAAGGAGGCCGGCTACGATCGAGACGCCCTCGAAGAGATGGGTGAGGCCCTCGACTACGAGGCGTACATGCTCCGGTACGACGCAGGGCGGAGCCTGATCTACGACGTTCTCGGCATCGACGACCCCGAGGAGGACCGGCACCGAGAACTCGTCTCGTTCCTCGCGCGTCGGGCCGAGCGCGACGTCGAGCGACAACTCGACGACGTCGAACCGCACGTCGAACACGAGCGCGTCGCCAACGGGGCGCACCTCTACCGCCTCGACCTCGACGACCACGCGCACCGGTTCACCTATCCCGCACCGGGGAAGACGACCGGCGAACTCCACGACCGGAAGGTGGTGGAGACCGGCGAACCCGTCATCACCATCGGGTTCGGCCACGACTTCGCCGTCCTCCGGAGCGACGGCGTCCGCCTCGACATCCCACAGATGGTCGGCGACCTGAACGACGAACTCCCGGGCGCCGGCGTGTCGGGGGGCGGTCACCTCGTGGTCGGAAGCATACGGTTCGTGCCGGGCATGCGCGAGGCCGTGCTCGACGCCCTGATCGAGAAGATGGCGGACGCAGAAATCGACGAGGCACTGCACAGCGCACCCAAGCGCTGATCAGGCGGTCCAGTCCAGGACCACCTCCCCGCCGTCGTCGCGGAAGTCGATCCGCGACCCCCACCACAGCGAACCGACTGTCGCGACGACCAGTACCCCGAGGGTGATCCAGTGGACGCGCCAGGACGCACCGCGCCAGTCAGCGCGAAAGAGTCGGCCGTAGTATCGCCCGACGGCCGGGTCGTCGATGACGACGGCGACCTCCCGGTTCTCCCGGAGCGAGTGCGGGTTCCAGTTCACGCTCCCCACCACCGTCCGACGCCCGTCGACGATCACCCCCTTGACGTGGACGTGGTCGTACCGGGATCGAGGTTCGACGATTTTCGCCTCGAGCGGGAGCGACTCCCTCCGGGCGAGCCGACGGAGCGCCTCGACGACGGCCCGGTTGTCCGCTTCGACGTACCACGCCCCGCTCAGGAGGACCCGGACCGCGACGCCGCGTCGGGCGGCGGCGATGGTCGAGCGGTAGAGGGGGCCGGTCGGATCGACGGAGACCTGCTCGATCCGGATCGATTCCTCCGCACCCCCGAGCAGCGTCCGTAGCGCGGGCTCGGCGTTGTCCGGTGCCGCGATCACCCGAACGTCGTCGGCGGTGAACCTGCGGGCCGGGAATCGGGCGGGGAACGTTGCGGTGGCCACGTCGGCGGGGTATCCCTCCGGCTCGACGGACCGCCACGGTCGAGCGTCGAGGCCGTCCGCGTCGGCGGCGAAGACGCGAGCGAGGTGGTCGGCCAGGTCCGCGTTGCGAATCAGCACGCCCCAGCCACGACTCGCGTGACCGCCGACGCCCGAGGGCTTCCAGTTCTCCGAGGTGACCAGCGCTCGCCTGTCGACGACGGCGTACTTGGCGTGGTGGAAGTCGTACCGTGCCCGGCGCCCGCCCGAGACGACGACGCGTACCCCGTCGGCCGCGAGCACGTCGAGCGCCCGCTTCTGCCGGCTGGCCACGCCACCGACGGGTCCTCCCTCGACGAGGACCGAGACGTCCACACCCCGTCGTTCGGCGGTGCGGAGTGCGTCGACCACCCGTGGTGACGTGAGCGTGTAACCGGCGAGGAGTATCCTGTCATCGGCCCCCCGGAGCGTCTCGAACGTGACCCCGGGCGCGTCGGGGAGGGCGAACGCCCGGACGGGGACCTCCTCTCGGTTCGCCACGTCGAAATCGGTCGCTCCGAGATGGGTCCACCGGCCGTTCCGGTAGACCTCGGCTTCCGGTGCGTCTTCGTACTGGGCCACGTCGAGGACGCGATCGTCCCTGCGAATCTCGACGGTCTCGCCCGCGTTGGACAGCGCGAGCATCTCCGGCACCCGGACGACGGTCTCCCCGGCGAGCGGTCCCGCGACGACCGGGTCGTCCGTTATCGCGACCGCCCCATCGACGGTCCGATCGGGCAGCCTCACGACGTCTTCCCCATCGGCCAGGACCAAATCGCCGACGTCGGCGGGCCCCGAGACGTTAACGAGCACGTACTCGCCACGATCGCCCTCCGTGGCAGGATTCGGAAGGACCCCGACGATGCTCACGTTCGGGGACGCCGACTGACCGAGGGCCGGCTGCATCGCGCCGACGGCTGCGGTCGCGAGGAGGACGACGCCGAGGACGACGCGCGCGGACACGTGGGGAAGTGGGCCGGTCTTCCGGTATAAACGCTCGCCGCGGTGGATGCCTTTTTGGTTCTCGCCGGCCCCGAGTGAGGTATGAGTGCGCTCGCTGAGACGCTGCGACTGGCCGGCGCCGCCGTCGGCTCGGTCGGTGCGATCCTGCTGTTCGTCGAGTTCTTCCAGGTGCCGAGTTACGTGAATTACGACACGGACTTCGAGAGTTACAGCATCGAGATATCGCCGAGCGAGGCGGCGGAGTACACGTGGTTCGGCCGGATCGGCGCCCTCGCAGTCGCGTTGGCCTTCGCGATGCAGTTCGTCGCCGGCTTCCTCGGTTAGGCCGTCGCCGTCGGTTCGTCGGCGAGTGCCGACCGTGCCTTCGCCGCCTCCACGGCGACGAGGTGGGGTTCGTCCTCCGCGTACGGTGCGGCAGCCTCGAGCGCCCGCTCGGTGCCAATCTGGAAGAGTGCCCACGCGGCGCTCGCGCGCACCGTGGTGTCCTCGTCCTCAGCGAGGACGTCCTCGAGGGGGCCGATGGCCCGGGTGTCGCCGATCATCCCCAGCGAACGGGCTGCCTGACTGCGGACCGTCGTATCGTCCGCCGCGAGTTGCTGGGCGACCGTCTCCGTGGTCTCGTCGCTGCCGATGGCACCCAGGGCCTTGAGCGCGACCCGCTGGAGCGATGGATTGCCCTCGGACTCGGCGTGTCCTTTCACGGCCGGAATGCCGTCCTCGTGGCCGATCTTGCCGATGGCTTCGATGGCGAGTTCGTTCCGGCGATTGGCACGCTGCGTGAGCGGGTCCAGACCCGCCGGGTTGCCCATCCGGAGCAGCGATTCGATGCAGTGTCGCTCGATGAAGTCCGAGTCACCCATCTTCTCGAGCAACAGCAGCACCATCTCGACGTCGTCGCGTTTCTCCCAGGTCTTGAGGGCGCTCCACTCCGGTGGGAAGTCCTTGTGCTTCGCCCCCTCGATCGGTTCGTAGAAGCCCTCCCGTCGGAGCTGTTCGCGGACTTCCAGGTCGAGCCAGGCGGTCGACGACTCGACGTCGTCAGCGAGGTCGTCAGCGAGGTCCAGGAGCGCGGCGATCGTCTCGGCGTCCTCGTCGGCGTCCAATTCCGCAGCCTCGACGGCCTCCATCGCGGTCTCGAGTTCGCTCGCCAGTTCGGCCGGATCGGCCACGGCTTCGCCGAAGTCGGCGTCGACGTACTCGACGACGGACTCCTGGAAGGCCTCGACGCCCGGGACGAGTTCCTCGGCCCCCTCTTCGGCCCACCGGGTGTCCGCGATGGTGCCCCGCACGTCGTCGGTGGCGTCGACGACGTCTTCGCCGTACGGGCCGCGCTCGTCATCGACCCCGTCGCGAAGGTCGCTCAGCCGCGACTCGAGGTCTTCTTTCGGGTCCTCGGGTTCTTCGTCTTCGTGCTCCGGTTCGACGACCGGAATGTCGGCCTCCTCCAGGTCGGTTTCGATGTCGTCGAGGCGTTCGTCGACGTCGTCGAGGTCGTCCTCGGTAGCCGCCGCCTCGAGGGCGTCCTCGGCGTCGTCGAGGCGCGATTCGAACTCGGCTACCTGCGGGTCAACGTCCGTCTCGTCGGAAGTCGTCTCGGACTCCTCGTCCCCGTCGCTCATACCATCGATATTCCGAAAGAAATCCTATGAGCGTTTCCCTTCGCGTCGCCGGTACACCCACGGTGACAGGAACAGGTATCCCACGGCCCAGGTCAACAGCACCGTCGGAAAGAGCCGACCCGCGGCCGTCGGCGCGACCACCGCGAGGGCCTGCACCGTCCCCATCACGAAGGCGTCGCGAACCCTGAGGTCGGGATACGACACGGGGACGACCATCGACGCGGCGAGGACGGCCGTACCCGCGAGCACGGCTGGGGGAGTGGCACCGACCAGGACCCCGGCGGCGAGGAGTGTGGCGGCGAGGGTGCTCTGGACCCCTTCGGTGTGGTCGTCGTCGAGGTCGAGGACGGTGTACAGGCCCAGCCGAACGACGGCCATCGCCACGTACACCGCCGGAACGCCGACCCAGAGGAGGAGGTCGCGCGGGCTGCCGAGGGAGACCGCGCCGTTCGCCCGGCCCAGCGCGAACACAACGAGTGCCGGGGCGACGCCGAAACTGGCCACGTCCGCGAGCGAGTCCAGGGCCGGACCGACCGTGGTACCCCCACGCCACCGGGCCACGATCCCATCGAGCGCGTCGAGGATGCCCCCGAGGAGGACGATCCGGGCAGCGAGCGCCGGATCGACCGTGGCGGCGACGACGGCGACGAACCCAACTCCCGCGTTGGTGGCGGTGATCCAGTCGGCCACCCCGAGGTGTCCCACGAAACGTGGCCGCATACGGCGGGAAAGGCGCAACTGCTCCTTACGTGTTTATACTTCGGTCGGAAAAGCGCGAGAGTGCGTTACTCCTCGACGTCCGCCGCGGCCTCTTCCTCGGCGTGCACCTCTTCGGGGTGGGCCTCGAGGGTCGCCTTCGCGACCTCGACGCGGCGGAGCGGGTAGATGGTCTTCGCCTCGTTGTAGATGGCACTCGACAGGCGACCCTGGACGACGCTGTCGACGAGGCCTTCGAACGTGCGCTCGGCTGCGGCCTCCTCGACCAGGTCCATCATCGTCCGGCGGATGGCCTCCTTCTGACTGCGGTCCGCGACCTTCGTGGTGTAGGCCACCGGCTGTAGCTGGACGCGGTAGTCGTCCGCGGTCCGGACCGTCAGGACCGCCTTGATCTTCGAGGAGCCCCGACGAACGAGACTGCGCTCGTAGTCCCGCGTGAGCTGGTGCTCGACGAACTCCGTGTACGCCGAGTCGCTGCCCACGTCGGTCACCTTGAAGGTGAGTTTGACGTTGTTCTCGCCGCCCTCGTCCTCGAGGTCGCCGAGCGTCGTTTCGATGGTTCGGCCGATTACCTGTTCCGGTTCGTCTGCGGGGGTGGATCCGAGTTCGGCCCGGTCGAACTGCTCCGGGGCGAGTACGGTGTACCACCGCTTCTCTTGACTCCGTTTGGAGACTGATCGTTCACTCATGTGTCGTGTGGGTGCGTTGGTCTGCGATCTGTGCCACGTCCGTCGCGACGGCGAGGTTCACGACGTAGTCGTCGACCGTCGACCTGAGGCCACCGGTCGTCTCCCGTTCGATGGTCGTCACCACCGCGGCGTCGTCGCCGTCGCGCTCCACTGCCGTGTGCATCGAGGCCGTATTGTCCGGGCGGATTGA
Organism: Halanaeroarchaeum sp.; assembly: GCA_042216165.1. Taxonomy (GTDB): domain Archaea; phylum Halobacteriota; class Halobacteria; order Halobacteriales; family Halobacteriaceae; genus Halanaeroarchaeum. The sequence goes on along the minus strand of JBDGUD010000025.1, from coordinate 1,957 downwards.
CGCCGCGATCCGGTCCGGGTCGTCCACGACTGTACGAATCGTCGCCGTCCGGGTCATCGTATCACCTCCTCCAGGGAGGTCGTGAGGGACTCCACGCCCGCGTCCGTCTCGGCGCTCGCCAGCCGTGTCCGTCCGCCGACGACCTGGTGGTCGACCAGCGAACCGAGCACCGCGGCCGCATCGCGCTCGGTCGTGGCCAGTCCGACCGTCCCCTCGCCGACGACGAGGACGGTCGGTTCGGCCGACCGAAAGTCGCGGGCGAGGCGCGCGACGGTCCTGACGTCCGCGTCCGCGATCTCGAGGACGACGAACCCTGCGTGCCTGGATCGATCCGCGAGCCGGAGGGCGTCGTGGACGCTCGATGCGTGCGTGCGCCACGCCTCGAGTACAGCGGTCCTGTCGAACCGGTCGATTGCGAGGGCCGTCGCCAGTCCTGGATCGGACCGGGCCAGCGATTCGAGGACGTCCGCGAATCCCTCGGCCGTCTCGAAGGGCCCATCGGGAAGGACGTGCGGGCGCAGCGGTCGTTCGAGTGCGGCCGCCGCGTGGCTCGGCGCCGGTGGCGCCGTCGCGTCGAGGGCGACGGCGGACGCCACGTCCTGTCGGGCGTCGTCGTCGAGGGTCGCCGGCAGGTCGAGGTCCGCGAGTACCGCTCCCGCCTGTCCCTCGTCCCCGGAGAACCCGGCGTGGAGGAGACAGGTGTGCGCGAGACCGTCCGCGAGATCGGCGGTGGGGATACCGATCCCCGGTCGTCGCTCGACCCCGGCCTCGGTTGCGGCACTGAGGGCCGCCCCACGTGGGATTGCGTCCGCGGCGATCGCCCCAGCAATCGCGAGGATCGGGTCCGCGTCGCCTATCGTCGTCGCGGCGTCGAACGCAACGAGCGCGTTCGACTCGGCGTCTAGCACTGCGTCCGCCTCGTCACCGCCCGCTCCGACGACGATGGTCGCTCCGGCGCTCGTCTCCACTCGGCGATCGATCGCCGCTCGGGTGTGCGCGATCGACAGCTGATACCCGGTATCGGAGGGGAGCGCCCGTACCAGGAGGCCCGCCGCGGCGATCGAGTCCCCGTCGGCGTGGCTCACCAGGTGGACGAAGTCGCCCTCGTTGACCGTCCTCGCGAGGGCGTCGGCGTCCTGGCGTTCCGCGGCGGGTCGACCGGTCGTGGCCATTACTCTTCCAGGAGTTCCTTCGCGTTCTCGTAGGTGTACTCGAAGTCGGCGTCGATGGCGTCGCCGCGGTAGTAGTCGACCAGGCGGCGGATCTTCGACTCGGTGTTCTGCAGTGCGCGCTTATTGGCGAAGTCCTGGCCGTTCTCGTCGACGTGCTCGCGGAGGTTGACGGCCTTCTCGAGGAGGTTGCGCAGGTCCTCGGGCAGGTCCGGGGCCGCGTCGTTCTCCTCGAGGATCTCCGTGACCTTCTTGCCGGTCGCCAACTTGACGTTCGGGACTGGCGTCCCCTGCACGCCTTCGTCGCGGAGTTTGAGCCCGATTTGGCTCGGGTCGTAGCCCTCCTCCGCGAGTTCGACGACGCGCTCTTCGACGGCGTCGGCGTCGACGTCGCTCCACTCCGGTGGTTCGTCTGCCGCCGGTTTGTCCGAATCCGAACTTCCCCGGCGACGGGTGTGCATTCGTGCCATGATTTCGTTTGGAACTGCACGTACCGCAGGATGAGTGGCCGGGGCTGCCGGCGCACTACCGCAATCCCGAGTCCACGATGGACGAGTCAGATTTGCGGTCGCGCGGTTCCCTACCGTATCGAAGGGGTCGTCGAGAGGTAAAGCGTTTCGACTCCCGTCCCGGAGCGATCCGCAGCCGCTCGGTCCCGGCTCGAGGAACGCACCCTCGCCCCCGGTCGAATCGAGGGGTTTATGAACGGTCCTGAGCAACGAAAAGGTGCGAAGGCGGGCTCGTAGATCAGTGGTAGATCACTCCCTTGGCATGGGAGAGGCCCCGGG
>JBDGUD010000013.1:0-57033 GCA_042216165.1 Halanaeroarchaeum sp. | reverse complement strand
CACCCGCCGAGCAGCCGGTCGGCTGCGAGGCACACCGAGCGAGGGAAATTCGCCGAGCAGCCGAAGGGCTGCGAGCGGGCTCCGAGGGTATTTGTACGAAGACGGGACCAATCAGGGTCGTGATGGCGATGGATCCGCGGCCGGTCACTCCCAGAGCGCGTAGAGGTCGTCGCGAACCGGTTCGGCGATGGAGCGATCCCCGAGGACGAGCGGAACGTCACCGGACTCCTCGACGGTGCCGACGTCCGCCGCCTCGATACCGGCCGCGTCGAGGTCCGCGAGCACCGACTCGACGTCCCCCGGGGGAATCGTGGCCAGGAGCGATCCGGAACCGAAGATCTGCAGGGGGTCGACGCCCACCGCCTCGGTGAGGATCCGCGTCTCCTCGCGGATCGGGATGGCGTCGCGATCGATGCGGAGCGTCGCGTCCGACGCGCTCGCCAGTTCCAGGAGTCCGTCGACCAGGCCGCCCTCCGTCGGATCGTGCATGGCAGTCGCGTGCTCCCTGAGGACGCGGGACTCCGGGAGGACGCCGACCTCGTCGTAGAAGCCGACGGCCCGGTCCAGGACCGCGTCGTCGACGTCCGCCTCGCGCAAGCGGGCCGCGAAGTCGCTGGCGAGGATGGCGGTCCCCTCGATGGCGGCGCCCTTCGTCAGGACGACGTGGTCGCCGGGACGTGCGCCCCCGGTCGAGACGAAGCGCTCGGCCATTCCCATGCAGGTCAGCGAGAGCAGCGGCCGTTCGAGCGCGGGGTTGTACTCGGAGTGACCGCCGACGATGGTGACGTCGCGGGCGAGTGCCGCCTCGTGGAGCTGGGTCGTGATCTCGTCGAGGACGGATTCGGCGTCGTCCCCGCCGGGGAGGAAGATGACGCTGGTGAGCCAGGCTGGCTCCGCCCCCGAGGCGGCGACGTCGTTGCAGGCCACGTTGATTCCGAGGGTGCCGACCCGCTCGATGGCGAGCGAAATCGGATCGCTGCTGACGACGAGTGTCCCGCCGGGGACGTCGATCGCGGCGGCGTCCTCCCCGTAGGCGGGTCCCTGCAGGACCGACTCGTCCGGCGCACCGGTCCGCCCGAAGACGTGACTCGCGAGGTCCTCGGGCCTGACCTTTCCGAGCATACCCCTCACTGGGTCACTTCGTCCCTTGTACCTACCGGGTCGCAGTCACGCTGCGACGGATTTCGGGCGGCCGCACTCGCGGGCGAGGGGCGGTCCGACTCGACCGTGGCGGAGAGGCCAGGCCGGCGAATTCACGTCCGGCCGCAGTCCGGGCAGTCGACGGCTGCGGACTCATCGGCGTCCACGTTGCCGGCGTACACGGGATCGCGTCCGACCTCTTTGGCCACGTCGTGGGCCAATGAGAGCGTCGCGTGGGGGACGGCGGCCCATCCCCGTCTCGTGATCCGGATGGAAAGGGGGTGAAGTGGACCGGGTGAAAGGGACCGGGTGAAGTGGACAGGGATCGACGGATCGCGATCGGTGACCCACGTGGCGAGGTCGCGACGGACCTGCCGACGCCCGGTACGACACGCTCGAGCGTCAGCGATCCCGGAAGACGGAGGAATCGCCTCGTCGACGACTGGAACCGTCGGTCACCGCGGGGCCGCGAATCCGAACTCGCCACGGAGCACGGACACCGACTCCCGAATGGCACCCGAAGCGGCCAGGTATCCGAGCCCGACTGTCGACTTGAGCGCTCTGGCCGCTTGCCCGGTGACGACCTGTCCGCCGACCGTGGCGACCGCCTCGTCGCCGACGCTCACGACCCACCCGTACGGATCGAAGTCGTAGCGGTCCAACCTGGGTCGGAGGTCACCGGCAGAACGGGCGACGATCCGTTCGATGTTCGTCGCGGCGACGCGGGCCTCCCCGACCGCCGTCTGGGCCGACGGCGTCGCCTCCTCGCCGTCGACGTCGATGGCCCGGCCCGCGTCGCCGACCACGAACGTCCGATCGTCGAGCGCCAGGTCGGAGCGGACGAGGGGTCGCTCGGAATCCAGCGCAGTACTGCCCTCGATACCGCCCGTCCAGACGAGGACGTCGGTCGGTATCTCGCGGCCCGCGTCGGTCCAGACCACGTCGGGGCTGGCCTCGGCGACGGCCTCACCCGTCAGGACGTTCACGTCGAGGGCCAGCAACCGGTCGCGAATGGCCCGTCTGAAGGGGGACGCGAACCGTGGCGCGACGTCGTCGCGTTGTTCGATCAGCGTCAGGTCGACGGTCGCGTCGTGCTCCCCGATGAGGGCCCCGATTTCTCCCGCGACCTGGACGCCGGCGAGTCCCGCCCCGCCCACCACGACCGACCCATCGCCCTCCTCGACGAGGGAGGAGACGGCGTCGTGAATCCGGTCCGCGTGCTCGCGACGCTTCAGGGGCACGGCGTTCGACTCCAGACCCGGGACGTCGTAGAACGCCGTGGACGCCCCGAGGCAGACGGCCGCGACGTCGTAGGACAGATCCCCACCGGCGGCCAGTTCGACCGTCCGGCTGGACCGGTCCACCCCTTCGACGACGTCCTCGACGACCGTCGCCCGGTCGAACACGTCCTTTAGCGAAACCTCGATTGTGTCCCCGTAGGACGGTTCGCGCACGACCCGGTGGAGTTCGTGCTGGACGAGGTGCGTACCGTCCTCGTCGACCAGCACGATCTCCACGTCCGGGGGGAGCGAGCGCTCCAGCCGATCCGTCACGACTACCCCGGCGTACCCCCCGCCGAGGACGACGACGCGCATACCCACCGGTTCGGGGGGCCCCAAGTTAAGCGGTCGGGCAGTCAGAACAGCGATTCCGACGCGTCGAGGACGGTCGCGGGTCCGCCGACCCGCCAGGTCTTCGTCTCGACCCCCTGGTCGGCGACCGTCTCCCGAACGCGTTCGACGTGCTCTGCGGTCGTATTCACGTACACCGTCGCGCCGGTGTCGGTCGAGAAGTACACTGGCACGCCCTCGGAGCGGAGGTCCCTGACCGCCTCGAAGATGGCCAGCGTCTCGGGTTGCCAGTAGACCCAGCCCTCCGGACCCGTCATCGTGGTCGCCGCCAGACTCAGCGTGTCGTGCTCCGCGATGGAGAAGGTGCGCTCGAAGTCCCCGTCCCTGATCGCGTCCCGCGCGTCCGCCAGTTGTCCGTGTACGTGGGCCAGCCGTCCCTGGAACATGTGACTCTCGGCCGCCTCCTCGTGGGCGTGTTCGGTTTCCTTGTACGTGGGAACCAGCCCCACGACGATTCGCAGTTCGTCGTCGAGGGACGTCTCGATCCGGCGGGATCGACAGTCGTGGTCGTTCATCCCCGCTCGCAGGTCGGAGAAGCCGCCCGTGACCGACCGGGCCGCCGAGGTGGATCCCCGCCGGGCGACGGCGGAGACGTCGGGTCGCGAGAGGTCCACTCCGGCGGCCTCCACGAGCGCCACGGCCGCAGCGGCGAATCCCGACGACGAGGATCCGAGACCGACGTTCGTCGGGAAGGAGTTCTCGCTCTCGAGGCGCACAGGCCGATCCACGTACGCGGCGTCGGCCATCGTGCGCACCCGGTCCACGACGGAATCGAGACGCTCCGCCCCGCCCCCCGTCAACTCCTCGCCGTCGACGACGTAGCGGTTTCCGTCGAGGTCGGGGTCGAATTCGACGGTGGTGACGGTCTCGCTCGGTGCCGTCGCGACGCTGATGCTTCCGTGGTAGGGGACGCGGAGCTCGGGGTCCCGTATCCCGTGGTACTTCACGATCCCCTGGATCGGGTGGGCGCGCGCGGTGGCCTTCATGATTCAGGACGAGCGCGGCCCCCGCATAAAGAACACGCCTCGTGGAGGCGGCGGGGCGTGCCGGTATCAGGTCCCGGTCCAGCGGTCGTACCCGTCGTGATCCATCTCGAAGCGCTCCAGAACCTTGCCGACGAGGTGGTCGACGACGTCGTCCAGGTCGTCGGGATCGTAGTAGTACCCCAGCATCGGGGGGACGACGGTCGCACCGCGGGCGGCCATCGTGCGCATGTTCTCGAGGTGGACCTCGCTCAACGGCGACTCCCGGGGGACGATCACCAGCGGTCGCCCCTCCTTGATCGTCACGTCGGCGGCACGGGTCAGGAGCGTCTCCGAGAGGCCGGCAGCGAGTTTCGCCAGCGTGTTCATCGAACAGGGGACGATCACCATCCCGTCCGTCTGGAAGGTGCCCGAGGCGATGGTCGCGCCGAAGTCGTCCTCGTCGTGGACGGCAGCCGACACGTCGGCGAGGCGGTCCTCCGTCTCCGCCCGGTCGTCCGTCTCGTGCTCCATTACGGCCCTGGCCCCGTCGGTCACGACGGTGTGGACCTCGGCGTGAGCGGCGAGGGCTTCCGCGGTCCTCACCGCGAGGACCGTACCGGACGCCCCGGTGACCCCGAGGACGATCCGTCGGTCGGTCACGACTCGATCACCGTCACGGTTCCCGCTTCGGCGTCCACCCGAACCCGATCGCCGTCCGAGAGCGACGCCACCTCGACGCCGTCCACGCACGGAATCTCCCCGAGTATCGCCCCGGTCGCGACGATCGTCTCCGTCTCCGCGTTCACGATCGCTGCCGGAGCGTTGTTCCGCTTCGCGAGACCGTAGAGGACGTACGAACCCACGGTCGATCCCTTCCCCCGGGGAAAGACGAGCACCGCGTCGGCGACGTTCTCGCCCTCGAGCTGGTGGCCCTCCTCGACGAACGCGCCCGTCTCGATGTCGACCGCCCCGTAGAAACTGATGGGCTCGGTCGATCGCAGGACCCGGCCCTCGGCCGTGCCCTCGGCGATCGTCCGACCCTTGAGGGTCCTTGCGCTCATTCGATCGCCTCCTCGAGGATGGACATCTTGTCGTCGAATCGCACCCGCTGGTCGCCGAACCCCGGCAGGTACGTCGCGGCCTTCGCCGAGTCGGTGGCCGTCGACTCGTAACCCATCTCCTCGATCGGCGCGACGACGTTGCAGGTGTCGCTGAGCACCATTCCGCCGGCCTCCTCGATGGCGTCGGTGTGACCCATGCGGTCGGCCCAGGCCTTGTTCGAGCGACTCGTGCACACCCAGAGGTCGCCCTCGACGGTCTCGCCCTCGACGCGATCCGCGACCCGTTCGATCTCCTCGACCGAGGAGTGGGGACATCCAAAGACGATCAGGTCGGCCTCGTCGGTGTCGGTCAGTTCGTCGTACTCTCCCTCGAGGTCGCTCTCCTCGAAGGTCAGGCCCGGAACGTCGGTCGGTGGCCCCTCGTCGGTGGTGACGTCCTCGACGAAGTAGAGGGCGACGGCGCCGGTGGCGGCCATCGCGGCACCGAGCGCCTTGAGGTCGTCGGTTCCCGCGTCCTCGACTCCGGTGAAGTAGGGGACGTCGTCTTCCACGATCCGGCCGGTCCAGGCCCCCAGGGCCGCGTAGTCGGCCTGGGTCTCCAGCCGTGGTTCGACGTGGACCCGGTGGGTCGGCACCCGGTTCTCGGGCAGGTGAAGTCCGTAGCGGGGCGTCCGACCGGTGATCGCGGCAGCGAGGGCGGAGGGACCGCCCTCCCGGTTCGTTCGGGCGCCGACGACGGAGTTCGCGAACGACACGGCGGAGGACTCGGCCCAGGCGACGTGCTGGTTTCGGCGCGGGAGGTTGCCGGCGAGGTACGGCGTGCAGGTGAACGAGATGGTCACGCCCATCTCCCGGAGCGCCGCGAGAATTCGGCGTTGTTGCGCGGCGAATTCCGGATCGACCCCCATCTCCTCCCAGCGATCGAGGTCCATGCCTGCCGGGTTCGCGAACGTCGAGACCCGCACCTCGGCCCCCTCCTCGGCGAACCCCTCGAGGAACTCGACGCCCGGGTCGCCGATCGACTTGTAGGAGATGCCGGACGCCTGTGCCGACGCGATCTCGACCATGTCCTCGGCGCCGTAGATGTCTCCCAGCCGGACCAGCAACTCCATCGACTTGCGAACGGCTGGATTTGCCGATTCGAGCAGATCCTCCTCCGCCGCGGTGAGTGCGAGTCCCATGGTTATCGGTAGTCCTCCAGATCGACGTCCGCCGTCCCCGGGACCGAGACCGCCCGGAACGCCGCCGGATCGCGGTCGGACGGGATCGTCGCGTCCACGATCCACTTCGTGAGGGTCCCCGACTCGTAGTCCTGGGACGGGTCGAGCGACGAGCCAGCCGCGTGCTCGATGGTGGTGACGTCCCGATCCGGTTGGACGCGGGTCGCGACCGCCCACTCGACCGACCGCTCGTCGGCCGGGTCGACGTCCTCGTCGACGACGGTGACCCGCTTCATCGACGGGTGGCCGGCGAGTGCGGCCATCCCCGCGTTCTTCGGGTCGCCGGCCTGCCGTTTCTCGATCTGGACGACGCCGTGGAGCCAGGAGCCGGCGGCGGGCGTCAACACCACGTCCCGAACCGTCGGGATGGCGTTCTCCACCGCGCGGTAGATGCGCGGTTCCTGCGGGACGCCCATCAGGTGTGCGTGCTCCGCCTGCCCGGGGACGATGACCCGGACGTAGGGGCGATCCCGGGCGTACAGTTCCGAAATCCGGACGACCGGTTCCTCGCGGACCCGGTCCCAGGTGCGCGAGAGATCGACGAACGGCCCCTCCTCGCGGCGCTCCCCGGTGATCGTAGCCCGGAGAACGACCTCGGCGTCAGCCGGGACGACGAGTCCGTCCAGGTCCGCGACCGCCAGCTCGCCGTCGAGGAGCGCGTTCGCCAGCGAGAGTTCGCTCGTCTCCGGTGGCACCGAGGTCGCCGCGGCCAGTTCGACGGCCGGGTGGACGCCCATCACGATCGCCACATCGAGGGGGCCGTCGGTCCGCTCGTTGACGTCGTAGAGGTGGCGCTCGACCAGTCGTGCGACGAGTTCGTTCCCGCCGTCGTACATCATTCGGTGGAACGAGAGGTTCTGGACGCCGGTCTCGGGGTCGCGAACCACCACGATGCTCGATGCGAGGTACTGGCGCTCGTGCTCCTCGTAGAAGATGGGAACGGGCAGATGTTCGTCGAGCGTCGGATCCGTCGCGATCGACTCGAACGCAGGCTCGACGGGTGCGCCCACCGGTCTCCTGGTCTCCATCGCGCTCGCCATCGCGTCGATCACCGCGCCACGTCCCACGCCCAGCGCCTTCGCCAGCGAGTCCCGCGAGGAGACGAGATTCGAGACCGCCCTGACGTCGGGGTAGCCCGCCACGTTCTCGAACACCGTGGGTTCCGACGCGACCGTCGCCACGGCCGGGAGTTCGAACCGGGGGTCCACCGGCTCCGTGAGCACCGTCACGTCGTCGCGGTCCGTCACCGCCTGTCGCAGTCCCATACGAGTCTCTCCGGGAGCGTGTCCTTTAACCGTTCGTGATTCGCCTCCGGCTTCGATGGGCTGAAACCGGACGGCCGCGACCTGCGGGTATGGGCACGCCGCGCGACTCCCGCGAGGAGCAGGTCGCGGAGGTCATCGACCGGCTCTCGGAGGCCTATCCCGAGGCCACCATCTCCCTCGACTTCTCGAACCGGCTCGAGTTGCTCGTCGCCGTGGTCCTCTCCGCGCAGTGTCCGGACGAGCGCGTGAACGCGACGACCCCGACGCTCTTCGAGCGCTATCCAGACGCCGAAGCCTACGCGAGCGCCGACGAGGAGGAGTTGAGCGAGGTCATCGGCTCCATCACGTACCCCAACAGCAAGGCGGGCTACCTGAAGGGGATCGGGGAGCGCCTCGTCGAGGAGCACGGCGGCGCGGTCCCCGACACCATGGACGAACTGACCGCCCTCCCAGGGGTCGGCCGGAAGACGGCGAACGTCGTCCTCCAGCACGGCCACGACGTGACGGAGGGCGTGGTCGTCGACACGCACGTTCAGCGACTCTCGCGACGACTCGGGGTCACCGAAGAGGAACGACCCGAGGCGATCGAGGCGGACCTCATGGAAGCCGTGCCACGCGAACACTGGAAGCACTGGACCCACTGGCTGATCGCCCACGGTCGGGCGACCTGCACCGCGCGGGACCCGGACTGCGCGGCCTGCGAACTCGCCGACATCTGTCCGTCCGCCCGGACGGACGAACCGGTCGACCTGGCCAGCGGCGACCCGTGGTAACCGGGTGCCGCGATAGGTACTTCTTTGGGCGCGCTGGGTGAGGAGTGAACCATGACGGCGTGGATCGGCGACACCTTCAGGAGCGACGTCGGGTGGGACCACCTCGAGACCCTCGTCGACGTCGGCAGCCGGATGGCCGGTAGCGAGGGCGAGCGCGACGCAGCGGAGCGGACCCGTCGCGCCCTGGCGACGTACGCCGACGACGCTCGTCTCGAGGAGTTCGACCTGCAGGGCTGGCGCCGGGAATCGACGACCATCTCGACGCCAGACGGGGACGAGACGGGCATCGCGCTTCCCCGAAGTCCGAATGGGGCGGTCGCCGGGGAGTTGATCGACCTCGGCCACGGCATCCCCGAGGACTTCGAGGAGACGGATATCGAGGACGCCGTCGTCGTTGTGTCCTCGGACGTCCCGGACTGGTACGACCGCTTCGTCCACCGCCGGGAGAAGTACTATCGCGCGGCCCGCGAGGGGGCCGCGGGTTTTCTCTTCCGAAACCATTACGAGGGCTGCCTCCCGCCCACCGGGAGCGTCGGCACCGTGGATTCGCCGATCGGACCGATTCCGGCCGTCGGCGTCTCGAAGGAGGTCGGCGCCAGGCTCTCCCGCCGCTACGAGGGCCGCGAAGTGGGCCTGGACGTGGCCACCGAGACCTTCGACGCGACGAGCCAGAACGTCCACGCGGAACTCGGCCCGGACACCGGGGAGGAAGTTCTCGTCACGAGTCACGTCGACGCCCACGACGTCGCCGAGGGTGCCCTCGACAACGGTGCCGGTACCGCCATGGTCGTCGAACTGGCCAGGGTTCTCGCGGAGCGCGAGAGCGAACTGGACGCGCGCGTTCACTTCGTGGCGTTCGGGGCCGAGGAGGTCGGTCTGGTGGGATCCAGGTACGACGCCGACCGCCGGGACCTCGACGATATCAAGGTGGTCCTCAACCTGGACGGCGTCGTCCAGTCCCGCACACTCTCGGCGCACACCCACGGGTTCGACGGCCTGGAGCGGATCGTCGACGAGGTCGCCGCGGACTTCGACCACCCGTTTTATACGAACCCCGAAATGGGGCCGCACAGCGATCACTGGCCCTACGTCCAGTGGGGCGTCCCGGGCTACCACGTCGCGAGCCGGACCGGCGACGAGGGACGGGGATGGGGACACACCGGCGGCGACACGCTCGACAAACTCGAACGCCGCACGTTCCGCGAACAGGCGATCCTGCTCGCCGAACTCGCCGTTCGCCTGGCCGGCTACGGGTTCTCGGTAGCCAGGGCGTCTCCCGAGGACGTCGCCGCGGCGCTCGAGGCAGAGGGTACGGCCGAGGGCATGAAGGTGACCGGCGACTGGCCCTACTGAGGACGCGTCGCGACGAACCCACCGTACTTTTCCCGTCCGGCGGCGATTGTGCGGACAATGCAGCGCGAAGGGTCGGGGTGGACCGACGGCGTCATCGGGGTCGTCGGCGAGGACGCACCGGACGTCGCCGATCGGATCGCAGCCGCGGACGAACGGGCCACCGTCGTCACCGGATCGGCCGCCACAGGGGCCGACCTCGTGGTGGCCGTGGGCGAGTCCGCGCTCCTCGCCACCGTTCGCTCAGATGCCACCACGCCCGTTCTCCCCGTCGGGACCGGGGGAGCCGTCCGCGACGTCCCCGCGGCCGACCTCGAGGCGGCGATCGAGTCGGTCCGGAGTGGAACCGCCCGCCTCCACGATCGGCCCCTGCTCGCGGCGGCCGTCGGCGAGGAGGAGTACCGGGCGCTGATGGACGTGATGGCGGTCACGACGGAACCCGCGAAGATATCGGAGTTCGCGATCGATACGGGTGCGACGACCGACGGAACGGCGGTCGACGTCGTCCGCGCCGACGGCGTGGTGGTCGCGACGCCGGCTGGGACGCCCGGGTACGCGTCAGCAGCCGGAGGACCGGTCCTGACGCCGGACCTGTCGGCAGTCGCCGTGGTCCCGGTAGGCCCGTTCCGGATCGATCGGACGCACTGGGTACTCGACGTGCCGACCACCGTCACCGTCGCACGGGACGAGACGCCCGTCTCGCTCCTCGTCGACGACGAAGAAGTGGGGTCGGTTCCACCTCACGAACCGATCGAGTTGACCTGGGGGTCGTCGGTGCCCCTCGTCCGGACCCCGGTCTCCCGGTCGCCCTTCGAGGGCGACTGAGCGATCAGACGATCTCTTCGTCTTCGAGGGCCGCGATGACGTCGTCGACCAGACTCTCGACGTCTTCGTAGGGGAAGTTGGCGTGGTTGCCCAGCTTCGTCGCCAGTTCCATCGCCGTCAGGCTGACGTCGCCAGCCTCGAACTTGGTGGACGGGCCGTCCGGCAGGGCCGGCACGAGGTCCATCTGATTGTTGACCGGGTAGTCGGCGCCCTCGAAGGCCTCGAACAACTGGTCTCTGAGGTCGTCTTTGACGGACATACCGAGACCTCCGGTTGGACTCCCGAAAAGTATTGTGAAACTCACGGTCACAGAATGCAAGTTTTTTACTCACAGGTGGCCTCGACTCCAGTAGCATGCGGGATACGTTGTCTGCGTGGCGTCCACTCATCGACGAGGAGATCGAGCGGCTGCTCCCCCGCGACATGTCGGCCGACGATCTCGCCTCCCGGTTCGGGGCTCCGCGATTCACCTACGACACGGCCGCGTTGAACGAGGCACTCACCGAACCGGTCTGGGACCTGCTCGACAGGGGCGGCAAGCGGTGGCGCCCCGTGCTGTTCTTGAAACTGGTCGAGGGGACGGGCGCCGATCCGTTGGACTTCCTCCCGTACGCGGTCATCCCGGAGATCCTGCACACCGGGACGATCATCGTCGACGACGTGGAAGACGAGGCACGGCTCCGTCGTGGCGAGGAGGCGATTCACCGCCGCTACGGGACCGACGTCGCCCTGAACGCCGGCAACGCCCTCTACTTCATCCCGCTCAAGGTCGTCTCCGAGAACCCGGCTGACCTCCCTGCGGAGCGGCAACTCGCCGTCTACGAGATGCTCACCCACGAACTCAATCGCACCCACCTGGGGCAGGGGACGGACATCGTCTGGCACAACCAGTGCGACATCGACATCACCGAGGACGAGTACCTTGAGATGAGCGCGTGCAAGACGGGGTGTCTGGGCCGCATCGCTGGCCATCTCGCGGCCCTCGTCACCGGACAGGACGAGGCCACCGAGTCCGCGATGGCCGACTACGCCGAGTCCCTCTCCATCGCGTTCCAGATCGGCGACGACATCCTCGACGTGAAACACAGCCTGGACGAGGCGGGCGATTTCGGCAAGGAGTTCGGGAACGACGTGCGCGAGGGCAAGCGAACGCTGATGGTCATCTACGCGATTCAGGAGGGGTCGTCGAAGGACGCGGATCGGCTCGAATCGATCCTCACGGCCGACGAGGTGACCGACGACGACGTCTACGAAGTCATCGACATCCTCCAGGCGACGGGCAGCGTCGAGTACGCCAGAGAGCGGGCCCTCGACCTCGCCGAAGACGCGCGGTCGCACCTCGACCGGATCGACCTGCGTGAGGACGTCGATGCCGACCTCCGGGAGTTTACCCGGTACGTCATCGAGCGCGAACGGTGACCGTCCCGGGAACGCTGATTTGATGACCGCTGGACCGCAAGCTCGACTATGGTACGGGACTTCGACCTTCTGCGAGAACTGACGGAGACGAGCGGCGCCCCGGGCTACGAGGACCGCATCCGGGACATCGTCCGCCGGGAGTTCGAGGGCGTCGCCGACGAGATCCGCACCGACGCGATGGGCAACGTGGTCGCCACCATCGAGGGATCGACGAACCCCGACTACGAGGTGGCGATCGCGGCCCACATGGACGAGATCGGGTTCATGGTCCGCCACGTGACGGAGGACGGATTCGTCCAGGTCGACGCGCTGGGCGGGTGGGATCCCAGGATACTGCGGGCCGAACGCGTGACCGTTCACACGAACGAGGGGGACCTGCCAGGCGTCATCGGCTCTCCGCCGCCGCACACCCTCGACGAGGAGGCGAGAGAGGAAACGGACGAGGTCCACGACGTCTTCATCGACCTCGGGCGCTCCGGGGACGCTGTCGCCGAACGGGTCTCGAAGGGCGACCTCGTGACGATGGACCAGGACACCGAGCGGGTCGGGAACGCGGTCACCGGAAAGTCACTCGACGACCGGGTGTGTCTCTACGCGATGCTGCAGGCGGCCAGGCGCGTCGATCCCGAGGTGACGGTTCACTTCGCCGCGACGGTCCAGGAGGAGGTGGGCCTCCGCGGTGCCCACGCCCTCGGCGTGGACCTGGACCCGGACCTGGCCCTCGCGCTCGACGTCACGGTGGCCAACGACGTGCCGCAGATCGAGGACGAGGCCGATCACGTGACCCAACTCGGTGAGGGTGCGGCGATCAAACTCAAGGACTCCAGCGTCATCACGAACCCGAAGGTGCACCGCCGCCTCCAGACCGTCGCGGAGACCGAGGAGATCCCCTACCAGTTCGAGATCCTCCCCCGGGGCGGGACCGACACCGGGGGGCTCCAGACCACGAGTGGGGCCACCCCTGTCGGCGCCATCTCGGTTCCCACGCGGTATCTGCACACCCCGACCGAGGTGGCGAACGGGGACGACGTCGTCGCCGTGGTGGACCTCCTCGCCGCCTTCCTCGACGGTGAGGACGGCGATCACGACTACACGCTGTAGTCGGTCGGCGACGATCGAGGCGCCCGCGCCGCCGTCGATCCGCGACCCCGACGGACCCTCGGCCTCAGCGGTACTCGACCGTCAGGTCCACGTCGCGCCGTTCGCCCTCGAGGTCCGCGATCACCCGTTCGACGACGCGTTTCCCCTCCGCCTCGATCAGGTCGGTCGCTTTCTCGACGACCCGATCGAAGGAGACCAGTCGCGGCAGGTCCACGACCGACGGCGACACCGATTCGGGGTCGAACGAGACGAGAAACCGGACGGTCGCGGCCGCTCCGTCGTCTTCGGGATCGAGGCGCCACTGTCCATCGGCCTCGACGTCGCGGGTCACCTCCCAGTCCAGTCGATGCGGTTCGTCGACGCCGGTGACCCGCGTGTGGGCGTCGTAGGCGAGTTTCCACCAGCCGAATCGGAGGACGTACCGGGTGCCCTCCCCGCCGTCGCCACGTTCGCGCACCTCGCGGAGGTACCGCGAGTACTCGGGGTACGTCGTCACGTCTCGAACCACTGGAAAGACGGCCGCGGGCGGGCGCTCGACCGCCGTGGTAACCTCGATGGTGTCCACGTCGCGGCATTCTCCGTCCGTCCCCAAGTGCGTGTCGCCGATCGACACTGCCTACGTTTAAAGGGGGCGGCCGCGAACGTTAACGGGAATGCTCGCGGGAACGAACGTGGCGCTCGGGGTCACCGGGAGCGTCGCCGCGGTGAAGGTCGTCGAGCTGGCTCACGAACTGCGTCGCCGGGGCGCGTCGGTGCGGGCCGTCATGACGGATAGCGCCCGCTCGATCGTCCACCCCTACGCCGTCGAGTTCGCGACCGAGCACCGCGTCGTCACCGAGATCGGGGGGAGCGTCGAACACGTCGAACTGTGCGGTCGCGACGGCTGGGCGGACGTCTTCCTCATCGCCCCCGCGACGGCGAACACCGTGGGCAAGATGGCCGCCGCGATCGACGACACCCCCGTCACGACTACCGCGACGACCGCCCTCGGGGCGGACGTCCCCGTCGTGGTCGCTCCGGCCATGCACGAACCGATGTACGACCACCCGGGGGTCCTCGACGCCATCGAGCGCGTCGAGTCCTGGGGCGTGTCGTTCGTCGATCCGCGCGTCGAGGAGGGGAAGGCGAAGATCGCGACCGAGGAGGCGATCGTCCTCGCGACCGCCCGCGCCAGCGGCGACAGACCCCTGGCGGGGAAGACGATCGTGGTGACGAGCGGTGCGACGGCCGAACCGATCGATCCCGTCCGGATCATCACGAATCGCGCCTCGGGCAAGACCGGACGAGCCGTCGCGAGGGCGGCCTACGCCCTCGGTGCCGAGGTCGTACTCGTCCACGACGGCGGCCCCGTCCCGTACGCGTCGGTACGCAGCGTCGAGACCGGGGCCGAGATGCTGGACGCCGTCCTCGACGCGGTCGAAGGGGCCGACGCGCTCGTCTCGGCAGCGGCCATCTCGGATTACACCGTCGATGCCAGCGACGAGAAGATCCGGTCGGGGCAGGACCTCACCCTGGACCTGGAGACGACGCCGAAACTCATCGACACGGTCCGCGAGCGCCACCCCGCCCTCCCGATCGTCGGGTTCAAGGCCGAGACCGCCGCCGACGAGGACGCCGCTGTCGAGGAAGCGCGAGACCTGCTCGCACGGGTGGACCTCTCGTTCGTGGTCGCGAACGACGCGAGCGTGATGGGCGAAGACGACACGAGGGCGTTCGTCGTCCGCGCCGAGGACGTTCGCACCGTCGTCGGGACGAAGTCGCAACTCGGTCAGGTCGTCGCCGACGAACTGGTCGGGGAACTGGATTGATCACTCCTCACGGTCGCTGCCCTCCAGTTCCGCCGGCCAGAAGGCCTCTCCGAAGAACTCGACGCCCATCTTCTGGGCCGACCGGGATATCATGTGCGCCCCCGTCGGCGCCGTGAGGAAGAGGAACACGATTCCGATGAGCGAGGTGAGGCCCCGACCGCCCGGTCCGAACGACACGGCCCCGGCGAGGAAGATCGACGCCGCGCCGAGCGTCGTTGCCTTCGTCGTTGCGTGCATGCGGTTGTAGACGTCCGGGAGGCGGAGCAGCCCGATCGTGCCAACCGTGAGGAAGAACGTCCCGACGAGGAGCAGTGCGATTACGACGACATTCTGAAGGGTCGCGAGCGTGCTCATGGCTGGATGATGTCCCCCTCGATGACGTACTTCGCCACCGTCACGGTGCTGATGAACCCGATGATGGCGAGTACGAGACCGACCGTGACGAACAGCGGCTGGTGGGTCTCCAGCGCGAACAGGACCGCGATGGCGACCACGTTTGTCCCGATCGTGTCCAGCGCGACGACCCTGTCGGGCGTCGTCGGCCCACGGATCACCCGGTAACTGGCCAGGAGGGTCAGACCCGCGGCGACGATCAGTGCGCCCGTGACGACCTGCTGGAGGAGATCAGTCGGCATCGCTGGCACCCCCCACCCTGATTTCGGGCTCGGGATCGTCCGGGTCGGCCTCCTCCCCGAAGATGACCAGCGCGAGGTCCTCCCAGCGCCGGATCGGGGCGACGACGCCGTAGGGGTCCTGGCCGTCGATCGTGTGCACGTAGAGGGCGTTGCCCTCCTCGTCGTAGTCCATCGTGAGCGTCCCGGGCGTCAGCGTGATCGAGTTGGCGATGGTGGAAATGGCCGCCGGTCGCTCGACCCGTAACGGCAGGTAGATGACCGCCGGTTCGATCGGCATCGAGGGCCAGAGAACCCGGTAGGCCACGTCCACGTTCGCGGCCGCGAGTTCCGTGAGGAACGACGCCAGGTAGGCCAGCGTGTAGGGAACCGTTCGCAACCCGTACGAGAGGTTCGCCGAGCCGCGGTAGAGCCGGCGGAGCACCCAGGCCACGGTGAGCGACACGACCCCACCGAGGAGTATCTCCCCGAGGACGACCGTGGCGTCGAGCGGAACCCCGCGGACGAACAGCCATATGCCGGTCAATACGAGTGCCGCGAGTTGCCAGCGTTCCAGTTTCACGAGTGAGCACCTCCGAGCGGTGTGAGGTTCACGGCGTCCACGTACGCCGCCCTGTCGAGGGCCGCGTGACTCGCCGCGGACGCCGCCTGGAAAATCGGATCGAAGCCGACCCCCACCAGGACGACGGCGAGCGAGAGGACGACGAGCGCCGCGACTTCCGTCGCGTCCGGTTCGATCGAGGCCACGAAGTCGGTCGGCTCGCCCCAGAAACCGCGGTTCCAGGTGCGACTCACGTAAGCGATCGTGAGGATCGCCCCGAAGAGCGCCAGCGCGAGGGCGACGACGCTTCCGCCGTCGATGGCGACACGGAAGACGAACAACTTGCCGAAGAATCCAGAGAGCGGCGGGATGCCGACGAGCGCGAGACCACCGATCAGGAACGCACCGGTAGTCACCGGTGCGACCCGCGAGAGACCGCTCACTGCGTGCAGGTCGGTCGATCCCGTCGCGTCCTGGACCGTCCCGGCGACGAGGAAGAGCAGCCCCTTGGCGAGTGCGTGGTTGAGCGCGTACACCAGCGCCGCGAGTATCGCCACCTGTCTGAGGGACGGGACGGTGGCCGCGACGGCGAGGGGGAGCACGATGAAGCCGATCTGTCCGATGCTCGAGTACGCGAGGACCCCCTCCAGGTCGTCCCGTCCGATCGCCGCGCCCCCGCCGAAGAGGATGCTCGCCCCCGCCATCACGAGCAGGACGGGGCCGTAGAACGCGAGGAACGACTGGCCACCGATTCCGGGCAGCGACACGGGGAGGGAGGCCGCCGCGAAGATCCCGAAGTAGAGTCGGACGATGGCGTACAGCCCCACCTTCTTGACCACGCCGGCCAGCATCGCGGTGACCGGCGCCGGTGCCGCCCGGTACGCGTCCGGCACCCAGAACTGGAATGGAACGAGGCCGGCCTTGAGCGCGAAGACGGCGAACAGCAGGGCCGAGAGGCCAAGTACGGGGGCCGGATCGATGCCGAACCTGGCCGGGTCGCCCAGTCGGCGGGCCAGGTCGGCCATGTTGAGCGTCCCGGTGCTCGCGTAGATGCCGCCGATGGCGAGCAACATCACGGCGCTCCCGACCAGGTTCAACACGACGTAGTTCAGCGCCGCCCGGGTGTGTTCGGGGCCGCTGTAGAAGACCACGAGCACGTACGTCGACATCAACATCACCTCGAACCAGACGAAGAGGTTGAAGATGTCGCCGGTCAGGAACGCGCCCGAGACGCCGACCAGCATGAAGTGGAACAGCGGGTGGTAGGAGACGCGCTGTCCGAACTCGTCGACGAACCGGATGGAGAAGACCAGCGCGGGGACGGCGACTGCCGCGGCCAGCCCCAGCATGAACACCGACAGCGAGTCCGCGACGAGCGTGATGCCGAACGGGGCCGGCCAGTTGCCCAGTTGGTACGTGAGGATCGCGTCCGGAAACACCGCGATGGCGAGGACCGCCACGGCGAGTCCGTATCCCAGGACGCCGACCATGCTGATACCGCGCTGGACCCGGGCCGCCCCACGGGTCAGGAGGGTCAGGATGGCGGTCGAGAGCGCGATCAGCATCGGGCCGATGACGACGTGCGGGGCCACGTCAGATCTCCTCCCCCAGGTCGAGCGTGTCGATCGTGCCGTGCTCCTCGTAGACGCGGTAGGTGAGCGCGAGTGCGAACGCGGTGGTCCCGAATCCGATCACGATCGCGGTGAGCACGAGCGCCTGGACCAGCGGATCGGTCGGCGTCGCGTGACCACCGGTGCCGTGGGCCAGAATTGGAACCGTTCCCCTGACGTGTCCCATCGTGATCAGATACACGTTCGCCGCCTGACTGAGGATGGCCACGCCCCAGACGACCCTGACCACGTCCCGGCGAAGGACGAGGAACGTCCCCAGGGTGAACAGGAGGCCCAGAGCCACGGCGAGGACCGTCTCCGGGGCGGACGTCGTCGCGGTCATTCCGAACCCACCACCGAGAGGATCGTGAGCAGCGAGCCGACGACGACGGCGTAGACGCCGAAGTCGAAGATCACCGCGCTCGCCAGTTCCACCTCGCCGTAGAGCGGGACGTGTTCCAGGATGACGTAGTTCTGGCTGAGGAACGGCACGCCGAACAGCATCGAGGTCATTCCCGACCCGGCCGCGATCCCGAGTCCGATCGCGAACGTCCGACGGTAATCGGTCACGACCCCGTGTCTGAGGTGCTCGACGGTGTCCTCGACCTCCCGTCCGAGGACCGCCTCCTCCATGAAGTCGAGGCCGTACGCGATGTAGATGAGCGCGATGCCGCTGGCCGTCAACACGCCCGCGATGAACCCGCCCCCTGGCCGGTTGTGGCCCTGCAGGAAGAGTGCGACCGAGACCAGCAGGACGATCGGAACGGTCACTTTGGTGATCGTCCGGAAGATGACCGTCGTCACGACGTCTCACCCCGTTCGCGCATCGCGATCAGCGTCAACACCGACAGGGCAGCCATCGCGACGACGCTGATCTCTCCCATCGTGTCGAAACCCCGGAAGTCGACCAGGATGACGTTCACGATATTTCCGCCACCCCCCATCGGAATCGACTGTTCGACGAAGTACTGGGCAATGCCACGCTCTGGCGTGGCGGCAGTGGAGACCAGCACCGTCACCGCCACCGTCGCCCCGACCACCACCGACAGGACTCCGTCCCGTGCGGCGCGCCTGGGCTGGAGGTCGCCGTAGAACGCAGGGAGACGGTCCAGCACCAGCAAGAAGATGACGAGCGTGAGCGTCTCGACGACGAGCTGAGTCAACGCGAGGTCGGGTGCGCTCGCGAGGATGTAGAAGATGGCGACCATGAATCCGAGAATCGAGAGCGTGAGGACGCCAGCGACGTGCGAAGGGGCGATGGGGATCGCGACGGCCGCGACCATCGCGACGAGGAGCACGAGCACGATGGGGGCCGAGAGGGTGACCGGAAGGTTCGCCGGCAGTGCCGTCGACGTGGCGGCGTACCCGCTCAGCGTGAGGACGGCGACGCTTGCGAACGTCCAGGTGGCGTACGTCCGGAGCAGCCCGTTCTGGACGACGTCGGCGATGCGTACGCTCAGTCGATTGACCCCGAAGACGGCCCCGTCGTACCACCAGTTGGCCGTGATCTGGGGTGCCACCTCGAAGGCACGGTTCAATCCGCGATGCATGCGGCCGTAGAATGGGTACGAGACCACCCCGACCCCCATCACGACGAGACTCATCGCGAACGCCGGCGTTATCGAGGTCGGGAGACCCACGTGGATCTCGTGGGCATGCCCGCCTGCGGCGCTCTCGACGACCGACTGGACGATCGCGTCGACGGCCACCTGGGGAACGGCGCCGACGACGCCGGCGAGCACGGCGAGGACGAGCGGCGGGCCCAGCATCGTCCAGGGCGGAGCGTGGACCTCGCCGAGCCCGTCCGGTCGGTCGCCGAAGAACAGCATGAGAAAGCGAATCGAGTACAGGAACGTGAAGACGCTCCCGAAGACGGCGACGGCGGGATACAGCCAGGCGACGCCACCGAGATGGACCGCCGTCTCGTAGGCCGCCTCGAAGAGGAGTTCCTTCGAATAGAAGCCGTTGAACGGCGGGACGCCGGCCATTCCGAGCGCCGCGACGACGGTGATGGCGGCGGTGAGCGGCAGGTCACGCCACAGGCCCCCGAGGTCCTCGATGGCCCGCGTCCCCGCCTCGTGGGCGACGATCCCGGCCACGAGGAACAGGGCCGCCTTGAACAGCGCGTGGTTGAGGATGTGGAAGGAGCCCGTCTCGGCACCGTAGACGTTCTGGAACCCGAAACCGGCGACGATCAGTCCGAGGTGAGAGGCGGTCGAGTACGCCAGGAGTTCCTTGATGTCCGTCGCAGCGACGGCGAGAATCGCGGTGACGGTCATCGTCACGAGACCGAGCCCTGCGAAGAGCGCCATCCACTCGCCCGAGAGGAGAAGGGGGCGGAACCGACCGACGAGGTAGACGCCCGCCTTGACCATCGTCGCCGAGTGCAGGAACGCCGAGACCGGCGTCGGCGCCTCCATCGCGTTCGGGAGCCAGATGTGCAGGGGCACCTGGGCCGACTTCGCCGCCGCGCCGATTCCCAGGAGCGCGACGACCGGCCACAGGAGTCCAGCCGCGGCCAGTTCCGCGCGCACCTGCTCGGGAGTCTGGAGCATCGAGACCAGGTCGTAGGTCCCGGTCTGACCGGCGAGGATCAGAAAGCCGACCAGCATGAACAGACCGCCCCCGACCGTGATCAGCATCGATTTCCGGGCCGCGTACCGCGACTCGCGCTCGTCCGTGTAGTGTCCGATGAGCACGAACGAGGAGATACTCGTGAGTTCCCAGAAGACGAACAGGGCCAGCAGGTCCGCGGCGAACGCCACACCGAGCATCGAGCCCATGAACACCAGCAGCGTGGTGTAGTACTTCGACTGACCCGGTTCCCCGTGCATGTACCCCGCAGAGTAGGTGAAGATCAACACGCCGATACCGCTCGCCAGGTAGCCGACGAGCAACGCGAGACCGTCGACGTAGAACCGCAGCGCCACCCCCATCGAGGGAATCCAGGGGAACACTACCTCGCCGTGGGCCCCGTGCTGGCTCGCCACGAGACCGAACGAGACGAGCGCGACCGTCGCGGCGAAGTAGGCCGTGCGTTCACCGAGTAGCCGGTGGACGACGGGCGCCACGGCAGCCGCGAGGAACGGAAGCCCGACGAGGGCGACGATGGCCGCCGAGTTCGGTTGCACACACAAGTGTCTCACCAGGCCGGACTTAACAGTTCTCAAAACGTGCGACAGCGCCCGTGCCACCGGGTTACGGGCCGGGTACCGATCCGTCACATTAACGGTCTGGACCGAGTATGCCCGACATGGATCGGCTCAAGCAGTCGCTTCTCGACGCCCCCATCATCGAGAAGGAGGGGTACCAGTACTTCGTCCACCCGATCAGCGACGGCGTTCCGATGCTGGAACCGGGCCTGTTGCGCGAGATCGTCATCGGGATCATCCGGAAGGCGGAACTCGAGGACGTCGACAAGATCGTCACGCCCGCGGCGATGGGCATCCACATCTCTACCGCCGTCTCGCTGATGACCGACATCCCCCTGGTGGTCATCCGGAAGCGCTCGTACGGCCTCGACGGGGAGGTCGCACTCGCCCAGGAGACCGGGTACTCCGAGAACGAGATGTTCATCAACGACGTCGACGCGGGCGACCGCGTGCTCGTCCTCGACGACGTCCTCTCGACGGGGGGCACCCTCAGGGCCATCGCCGAGGCCCTCGACGCCATCGGGGCGGACATCGTTGACATCGTGGCCGTGATCAAGAAAGCCGGTCAGAACGAACTCGACGACAGCGGGTACGACGTGAAGACCCTCATCAACGTCGACGTGGTCGACGGCGAGGTCGTGGTCACCGACGAACACGGCGACGGCTGAACGGCATTGTCTCAGCCCGAAGAGGCCAGAAATCTGCCAGCCGGCGCCCGAATCACAATTCTTAACTTGAGATGCGGGCTATCCGGGTGTAGCGGGATGGGATAGCCAGGAGATTCCGCCGGGCTCATAACCCGGAGATCGGTGGTTCAAATCCACTTCCCGCTATTCCGCGTGAGCACCCTCCGCCGAGGAACCGCCGGGTTCCGAGGCGAATCCGTGCGAACGCGTATCGTCGGTAGTGATCTGAACGTGAGAGCGACGCGACCGGAGGGAGCGATGCGACCGAAGTTCAAATCCACTTCCCGCTATTCCGCGTGAGCACCCTCCGCCGAGGAACCGCCGGGTTCCGAGGCGAATCCGTGCGAACGCGTATCGTCGGTAGTGATTTGAACGTGAGAGCGAAGCGTCCTTGCCACCCCGGGACGAACGGTGTCCCGTGACAGAACCTGACACGAACCGGGTGTTCCTGCTCGCGAAGCGACCGAGCGGCCGTCCGGACGAGTCGGCCTTCGACCTCGTCGAGCGACCCGTCCCGGAGCCGGGTCCGGGCCAGGCCCTCGTGAGGACCATCTACCTGTCCGTCGATCCGTACATGCGCGACCGCATGCGGGCGGGAGAATCGTACGCTGAACCGTGGGACGTCGGTGAGCCGCTGCGGGGGAGAGTCGTGGGCGAGGTCGTCGAGAGCAACGGCGCCGGGGTCGATCCCGGGGCGCACGTCGTCGGCAATCTCCAGTGGGCGGACTACGCCACGGCCCCGGGGAACGACCTCACGACGGTCGATCCCGACCTCGCGCCGCTGTCGACGTACCTCGGCGTTCTCGGCATGCCCGGGACGACCGCGTACTTCGGCGTCCAGGAGGTCGCACAGCCCGCCGCCGGCGACACCTTCGTGGTCACCGGCGCCGCGGGAGCGGTGGGGTCGGTCGCGGGGCAGATTGCCGGGCTCGACGGTGCCAGGGTGATCGGCTTCGCGGGATCCGGGGAGAAGGTGTCGTTCCTGGAGGACGACCTCGGATTCGACGCCGCCATCGACTACTCGACGACCGAGGACTACGCGGCGGCGCTCGACGAGGTCGCGCCCGGCGGCGTCGACGCCTACTTCGACAACGTGGGCGGACCCATCACCGACGCGGTGTTCACGCGTCTCAACGTGGACGCCAGGGTTGCCGTCTGCGGCCAGATTTCCCTCTACAACGCGACGGAGATGCCGACGGGGCCACGGAAACTCTCGACACTGGTCGAGAAGCGGGCGACCGTCGAGGGATTCCTCGTCAGCGACTTCAGTCCGCGCTTCGAGGAGGCCACGCGCAGACTGGGTTCCTGGGTGCAGTCGGGCGACGTCCAGTACCGTGAAACGGTGACCGACGGGCTGGCGAACGCGCCGGACGCGTTCGTCGGCCTGTTCGAGGGGGAAAACGTCGGCAAACAGCTGGTCGCCGTCGACGAGCCCTGAGAGCCCTCTGGAGGTGCCGAACGCACGTGCCGAACCCGGCCGGGCAGGAGACGAACGACGTCGCGCCGAAAGTGGATGGTGGGTCTTCGTCGCCCGGGTGCACCCCTTCGTGGGCCGGGGGCAGGCTCTTCGTCGCACGGGTGCAGCGCCTCGTCACGCTGAACGGTGACTGGCGAACCCGAAAACGTTTATCGGCGGCCGACCCCCCAATGGAACGATGGAGTTCGGTCGCGTCGTCGTGTGGTGGCTCCTCTATCAGGGGCTGCTCGTCGCGGGCTGGCCGCTCGCGGCCGCGATCGCGCCTTCGTCGCGCAACCGAGGGGCGTGGATGGCGATCCCGGTCGCCATCGTCGCGCTTCTGCTCCCGGTATTCTGGATCGGACAGGTGGCCTATGGCCTCCCGACGATCCTGGTCGGGGTCCTGTCGACTGTGGCCCTGTCGGTCTCCGTTGCCCGGTGGCGGGACTTCGAGTACGATTGGGCCTCGGTCCGGGAGGTCGTGGTGGTGTTCACACTGGCGTTCGTCTTCATGCTCACGGTCCGTGCCGCGGCCCCGGGAATATACCCTGGCGGCGGGGAGAAGTTCCTGGACTTCGGGATTCTCCAGTCGCTCTTGCGTGCCGACAGCCTGCCGCCAGAGGACATGTGGTTCGCGGGCGAAACGCTCCTCTATTACTACGGCGGCCACCTCGTCTCGGCGACGCTGGCCACGATCACGGGCACCGCCGGCAAGTTCGCGTTTCCGCTCGCACTGTCGGGGTTCTACGCGATGGAACTCACCGCCGTCTACGGGCTCGCGAGTTCGATCGCGGCCGACCGATCGCTCTCGCCGGTCGCCGCCGGGGGGTTCGCCGCGTTCGTGTGGGGTTTCGCCAGCAACCTCCTGACGCCGGCCCGTCTGCTGGCGAACCTCCTGCCGACGTCGGCGCGGGAGGAGATCGCGCGCATCGTCGCCGACCGGACCGGGGGAGTCTACACCATCGATCCCGCCGACGTCGCGGTGACGCCCCGGACGTTCGATTACTGGACGGCCAGTCGCATCATACCTGACACGATCAACGAGTTCCCGCTGTTCGTCTTCCGGAACGGTGAACTTCACCCGCACGTGATGAGCGTCGCGTTCATGCTGACGGCGACCGGGGTGCTCTACGGCTACTACCGGACGCCAGCGGACCGGCGGTGGCGCCGGCGCGCCCTCCTGCTCGGCGTGCTCCCCCCGGTCGTGGGGACGATCCTCTTCGTGAACACGTGGAGTTTCCCGACGGTCCTGGGTCTGGCAGTACTGTCGGTTGCCGCGGCTCCGGCCGGTCCACGGACGCTTCTGTCGGGCGGTAACACCGGAAGCGCCGGGTCGGTTCGCCACCGGATCGTGGAGGAAATCCGGCGTCCGGTGGTGGCCGCCCTGCTTGCGGGTGGAGTCGGTTCGCTCGCGGCGGTGTTGGTGTGGCCGTTCGTCTCGAACGTTCTCGTGCAGTCGGGGAGCACCCAGCACGTCGCCCTCTTCCCCGATCGAACCGGCCTCGGCCCGTTCCTCGTCGTTCACGGAGCGTTCCTCGTCACCTTCGCGCTCTACCTCGGGGCCCGCCTCACCGGGGGTCCGCGCACGACGGGAGCGATGGTCGCGCTGGTGCCGGTGACGACCTACGTCGGGTGGCGGTTCGACCTCGTCGGGGCGGCGCTCGTCGGTCCCCTGGTACTCGCCGGGTGGTATCTGGTGCGCCGCGACCGGCTCGGCTACGAGGGCGTCCTCCTGGTGGCCGGCGCGGGACTCGTGGTGCTCGTGGAATTCGCGTACCTCGCGGAGAACGCGTCGCCCGGCCGGTTCAATACGGTGTTCAAGACCTACGCCCAGGTGTGGATATTCTGGAGCATCGCAGCCGGCGTCGCGTTGGCCTCGCTCGTCCGGCGGGCACCGACCACGCTCCCGATGTCGGCGGTCGGCCGAAGGCGCGCGGGACGCGTGTTCGCCGCGGCACTCGTCGTGTCCCTCTCGCTGTACGGGGCGATGGCACTCGCCAACCACTACGGGAGCGCGACCGAGTCGTCCCTGAACGGGTACGACTACCTCGAGAAGTACCACCCCGAGGAAGCCGGCGCGGTCCGGTGGGTGAACGATCTCGCGGGGCAGCCGACGCTCGTGTCGGCCCCCGGACTGACCCCGTACACCTGGGAGAATCCCGCGTCGAGTCTCACGGGAGTGCCGACGGTGGCCGGCTGGGCCCACGAGCGGATCTACCGCGGCGACGAGGCGTACAACAGACGGGTCCGCGACGTCGAGATACTCTTCGAGACCGAAGAGGCGGCGTCTCGGGCCGCGCTGCTCCGACTGTACGAGGTCGATTACATCTACTACGGTCCCCGGGAGAAGGCCAGGTACGGGGAACACGACTACGCCTCGGAGCCCGGGATATCCGTCGCGTATCGGCGACCGTCCGGGAACGTGACGATCTACCGCGTCGACCGGGACGCGCTCGTCGGTTAGACGGCGAGGTCGCCGCCGCGTTTCCTGACCGTGACGTCCTCGGCGTCGACCGCTTCGACCTCGAGGAACTGCGGGACGAAGTTCCGCCGGTCGAAGTCCTCCTGTTCGTCGGGGTCGCCCGCGACGCACCACAACTGGACCCGGTCCGGACCGTGCCAGTCGCCGTTCCGGGTGACCTGGAAGAGCGTGAGTTCCTCGCCGTCGACCTCGACCACGCCCTGCTGTCGGACGTCCGGGTCCCCGTGAATGATCAGCCGCTTCATACGCTCGTGTTCTGAAGCGCCGGGAGTAAACGTTTCGGAGCGTTCCTGACGAGCGTCTTCGATTGCCCCTACCCGATTCGCAGGGCCCGCTCGACGAGGTCCGAACCGTAGCGCTCCTCCAGCGCCTCCCGCTGGTCGGGGCGCGTCTCGTAGACCTCCTGGAACAGGGAGACCGGGGTCATCGCCGCCTGGTACGTCGCCTCGTCCCACATCCGGTCGCGGGTGAGTTCGACCGCCGTGCCGTCCACGACCAGCGTGGCGGTTCGTTCGAGCGAGATGGCTCCGCGTCCGCGCTCCTTCGCGGCCTCGAACTCCTCCATCGAATCGACGTAATCGGCCATGCTCATGACGTAGTCGGTACGATCGAGGAGCGCGTCGTGCAGCCCATCCTCGTCGAGTTCGCGCTCGTCGCGGCCCACGACGAACCGGTGCGTCCCGTCCGACTGCTCCAGCAGGACGTCCTCTCCCTCGTAGACGAATCGGTCCTCGGCGGTTCGCTCGAGGGGAACCTCGTCGTCACCCACGTCGAGGAGGTAGGAGGGTTCCGGGTCTGGGAGCGGGGCCACGTTCGCCTCGCGGACCTGCCCCGGCGTCAGGGACCAGATGCCCGTCATCCCCATCGCCCGGTTCGCCTCCATGCGTTCGCGGTAGCCCTCCACGTCCCGTATGTTGTCGTAGGGGCCGTCCACCGCCACGAGGTCGTTCGCGCTCGCGGCCCGCGAGGTGTTGTGACGGAGTTCCTTCCACTCGGGCTGTTCGCCGGTCGGCGTCGTCGCCTTCATGTCCTTGGTGTAATCGACCTGTCCGTCGACGAGCAGGAACAGCCGTTCGAGGTTGTTCGATGGCTTGCCGACCTCCTCGTCCAACCGGGCCATCCCGATCTCCGCCTCGCCGCTCTCGATGATCGGCGACATCGCGAGACGGCCCTCCTCGAGACCGTGTTCTGCCTCGACCATCGTGATGAACTCGTCCGCCTTCTTCCAGTCGTCGAGACCGCCCACTTCGGGGACGACGAACCCGTCGATGTGTTCGATCGCACCCGCGTCCGGGTCCGCCATGGCGAGCATGTGCTGGAATCCACGGTGCCGCGTCTCCGGGTCGTCGCGGT
Organism: Halanaeroarchaeum sp.; assembly: GCA_042216165.1. Taxonomy (GTDB): domain Archaea; phylum Halobacteriota; class Halobacteria; order Halobacteriales; family Halobacteriaceae; genus Halanaeroarchaeum. Next base: position 30,563 of record JBDGUD010000013.1, on the reverse strand, counting down.
GCCAGACGACCCGCGGGTGGATCTGTGCGGGAACGTCGGCGCCGTGCTCCGAGAGGACGTCGATCACGTTCTGGACGCCCTCGTCGCGCATGTCGGGGGCGGTGGCGTCCTCGTTGTCCGGCACCCACACGTCCGGGGCGTCCATGCCCCGGACCTGTGCCGCCTTGCGGAGCATCTCTGCGGTGTCCTCGCCCTCGACCGCGGTCGGCGTCGTGAAGAACGATCGAACGAAGCGACGGTCGGGTTGGTCGGCTGTCATCGGTCGAACTGTCGGGAAGACGACCCATATAGGCACGCAACCGCCCGAACATTGGCCGGAAGACGGTATTTATATCGAACAATGATGATATTATGTCGGACGACGGCCGGTGACCTCGGCGGCGACCACTCGACGCCGACCGACGCGCGGAAGGGACAGCGTTATCCCGGACCCGAACCAAACGGACTTTAAGCACCCCTCCCAAAGCGGGTGGTAACGGGTTGGTTCGCTATGCAGATTCCACGACGCATCAATAGCTACTGTCCGCACTGCGATTCGCACACGGAACTGGAAATCGAGAAGGTCCGCCGGGGCCGCGAGACCGGCATGAAGTGGTCCGACCGCCAGGAGCGCCGCGGCAAGTCCACCATCGGGAACGCGGGGAAGTTCTCCAAGGTGCCCGGCGGGGACAAGCCCACGAAGAAGACCAACTTCAAGTACCGCTGCAGCGAGTGCGGGAAGGCCCACCTCCGCGAGGGATGGCGGGCCGGCCGAGTCGAGTTCCAGGAGTAACCATGCCGGGCAGATTCGTCACCGTCCAGTGTCCGGACTGCGAGAACGAACAGACGCTCTTCGAGAAGGCGGCGACCGAGGTCTCCTGTGCGGTCTGCGGGCACACGCTCGCGAGTCCGACCAGCGGTCTCGCCGACATCGACGGCGACGTCACAGAGGTCGTCGAAGCGAGATGAAGTACGAGGGGTGGCCCGAACCGGGCGAACTGGTGGTCGGCAAGGTCGACGACATCGAGGACTTCGGCGTGTTCGTCGACCTCGAGGAGTACGAGGGGAAACGAGGACTCGTCCACGTCAGCGAGGTCGCCTCAGGCTGGATCAAGAACGTCCGCGACCACGTCAACGAGGGACAGACCGTGGTCGCGAAGGTCCTGGAGGTCGACGAGTCCTCCCAGCACATCGACCTCTCGCTGAAGGACGTCAACGACCACCAGCGCTCGGACGCGATCCAGGAGTGGAAGAACGAGCAGAAGGCCGACAAGTGGCTCTCGCTGGCCTTCGGCGAGGACATGGACGACGAGACGTTCCGGCGGATCGCGAACGAACTCCTCGCCGAGTTCGGAAGCCTCTACGAGGGCTTCGAGGAGGCCGCGATCCACGGCGAGGGGGCACTCGAGGACGTCGACCTCGACGATTCAGAGATCGAGAACATCGTCGAGACGGCGCGGGAGAACGTCTCCGTCCCCTACGTCACGGTGACGGGCTACGTGCACCTCAGTGCGCCCGGTCCCGCCGGCATCGACGACATCCAGGCAGCCCTCCAGTCCGCCGAGGGCGACGGATCCGTCCCGGACGAAATCGACCTCGAAGTGACCTACGTCGGGTCGCCAGAGTACAGGATCCGCGTCCAGGCCCCCAACTACAAGACCGCCGAGGACCACCTCGAATCGGCCGCGTCCCGGGCCATCGAGGCCATCGAAGACTCCGGAGGCGAGGGATCCTACCACCGGGAACGGCAGACCGATTCCGAATGACCTCGGACATCCGGGTGTGTTCGGCGTGGGAAGCGGCCCACGCCCGCCCGGTGTACACGCTCGGGGACACCTGTCCTGACTGCGGTGCGACGACCGTGAACAGCGCACCCGCACCGTTCGATCCGGCGGATCCGTACGGCGAGTACCGACGCGCTCTTAAGCGACGGGTTCGCGAATAGCCCCATGGACGAGATCGAGGTCGAGGAAGTGGGCAGCGCATCGCTCGACGCGCCCGCATTCGTCGAGGGGCTCCCGGGGGTCGGCCACGTGGGCAAACTCGTGGCGGAGCACCTCGTCGAAGAGATGGACAGCACCCTCGTGAGACGCATCTACTCCGAGCACTTCCCGCCCCAGGTGGGCGTCGACGAGGAGGGCATCGCGACGCTCGCCAACGCGGATGTGTACGCCATCGAGACCGGGGGACGCGACCTCCTCGTTCTCACGGGCAACCACCAGGCGAACGACGGACCCGGACACTATCGCCTCACGGACGTCTTCCTCGACGTCGCCGATTCCTTCGACGCGAGAGAGGTCTTCTCGCTCGGCGGCGTGCCGACCGGCGAACTCATCGAGGACTACGCGGTGCTCGGTGCCGTCGCCGACGAGACCAGGGTGGAACCGCTCGAGGACGCCGGCGTGGAGTTCCGCTCCGAGGAACCGGCGGGCGGCATCGTCGGGACGAGCGGTCTCTTGCTGGGACTGGGCGACCGTCGGGGATTCGAGGCGGCTTGCCTGATGGGCGAGACGAGCGGATACGTCGTCGATCCGATGAGTGCACGGGCCGTCCTCGAGGTGCTCGAATCGCTCCTCGGGTTCGAGGTCGACTTCGAGGCGCTCGACGAGCGCGCCGAGGAGATGGAGGACGTCCTCCAGCGGCTCCAGGAGATGGACGAGGGGCCGAGTCCCGGCACGGACGACGACCTGCGCTACATCGGCTGATTCTCAGGGCCACTCCGAGACTTCGTAGGGGGTCCCCGCGTCCCGGAGCGGATCGGTGACCCGCCCGACGTCGTCGGCCGTCACGACCACCACGACGTCGACGCCGCGCTGGGCGGCGGCGGCAGCCACGTCGCCGGCCGCGAACGTCGTCGCGGGCTCGAATCCAGCGTCCCGGAGGGCGACGACCGCCTCGACTCCCTCGGCCAGCACGAGCGACGCCGACTCGCAGACGGACGAGAGGGCCGTCGGGTCGATCGACTGGCTGCCACCCGACCGCACGGGAGGGACCTGGTAGACGGTCACGTCGCCGGGGTCGAAGTCCATCACGCCCTCGAAGCCGCTCACCCCCACCTCGGTCCCGGTCTCGGCGTCCGTCGTGGCGACGCCAGTCGCCGGGCCGTCGTCCCCCGGGCTCGCGTGTAACAGGCCGTCGGTCATGTGCAACGTGACGGTGTCGCCGGCCGACACGGACTCGGACGCGATGGCGGCGTCCTCGTAGACGCCGCCCAGGACGTCGTCGGTGACGTGCTCGGCGAATCGACGGATGTCCCCCGCCGTTCGCAACAGCCAGTCGACGCCCTCGTTGGTGACCCGGTACCGGGATCGCCCCTCCTTCTCGACGTAGCCGACCTCGACGAGGTCGCGAATGTACTCGGAGACCGCCTGGCTCGTGACGCCGACCGCCTCTGCGATCTCACCCTGGCTCACGGCCGGCTGTCGGTCCGCGATCTCCACGAGGATGCGAAACCGGGTCGCCGTTCGCTTGTCCTCCAGGACCTCCGCCATACCGTGGCGGACGGAACCGAGCGGCAAAAATCCCCCCGGTCGCGTCGACGGCGTTTTCACCCGCCATCCCGTGATCACGACCGTGTCACGGTCGTTCGTTCTCGACGGTCGCGCGGTCTACGTCCCCACGGCGGACGCACTGGTCATCGCGGACCTTCACCTCGGTCGCGACAGCACCTCCGAGGTGGAACTCCCGCTCGGCGAACGGACGGATCTGGTGGACCGTCTCATCGATCACCTGGCCGCCCACGATCCGTCGACGGTCGTCCTCGCTGGCGACGTGCTCCACTCCTTCGGGACGGTCCCGGGGGACGTCCCCGAGACCGTCGATGCGGTGGTCGACCGGATCGAGGGCGCTGGCGCGGACGTACGAGTCCTGGAGGGTAACCACGACACCATGCTCGGGTCCCTGCTCGGCGGTGCCGTCCAGGCGACCCACCGGATCGACGACGACACCGTCGTGGCCCACGGCCACGAGCGGCCGGCAGTCGCGGCGGACCGCTACGTCGTTGGCCACGAGCACCCGGCAATCACCGTGGAGGGCGACCGTCGTCCGTGTGCGCTCGACTGCGATGACCAGTACGACGGGGCCGCCGTCCTGGTGGTCCCCGCCTATACGCGGTTGGCCAGGGGGACGGTCGTCAACGGAATGACGACGGCGGACGCGATGTCGCCACTCCTGACGGACCTCGACGCCTGCAGTCCGATCGTCTCGACCGGCGACGGACAGTTGCGCTTCCCGCCGCTCGGCGAGTTCCGCTCGCTGCTGTGATCAGCGCTCCCGGGTCTGGCCCAGTCCCGGAATTCGGACGAGTTCTTCCACCCAGTCCATCAGGTGGGAGGCCGTGACGACGATGGCGAGGTAGATGATTCCCACGAGCGTGAAGATGGCGGTGTACTGGAAGTTTTCCGCTGCGATCCGTTCGCCGATCTCGAACAGTTCTGGCACCGTGACGAACGCGGCCAGCGAGGAGTACTTGATCAGGTAGACGAGTTCGTTCGACCACGCCGGGATTGCGTACCGGAGCCCCTGCGGTAAGACCACGTACCGGATGCCCTCCAGCTGGGTCAATCCGACGGCCCTGGCGGCGGTGAGTTGTCCCGTCTCGACCGAGAGGAGCGCGGACCGGATGTACTCGCCCTGGTAGGCCGAACTGTTGATCGTGAACCCCACGATCGCGACCCAGAACGCCTGATTCGGGATCGGTCCCACGCCGACGAGGGGCAACTGTCGGATCCACGAGGAGAGACCGAGTCCGTAGTAGAGGACGAACAGTTGTGCGAGCAGTGGCGTTCCCCGAATGAGTTCGGTGTAAGCGAGCGCGATCCACCGGGTGTAGTGACCGTACACCCGTGCCACGCTCAGCGGGACGGCGATGAAAAAGCCCAGGACGATGGCGGCGACCGTCAACACGATGGTCATCCACGCGCCGGTCGCGAGCACCGGGAGGTGGCGCACGGCGAACGCCAGCGACGCCGACACTCCCTGGACTGCCGCCGGATCGACGAACGGACTCCCCGGCGGGACGGCGATGCCCTCGGGGAGAACCCAGTCGTTGATCCACCGGGCGAGCAGCCACCCCCAGAAGACGACGTAGAAGACCCTGAGGGCCCAGCCACCGACACCAACCGAGACATCCCCCTCCCGTGACTCCCGCGCTGCAGTCGCCATCGTTCAGTGCGTCCCCTCCGATTCGGCCTTGGTGATCCGCTCGAGGAACTCGGCGGTACGTTCTTTCTCCGGATTCTCGAAAATCTGCGTCGGCGGTCCGATCTCCACGAAGACGCCCCCCTCGAGGAACATGATGTTGGACGCCGCGGACCGGGCGAATCCCATCTCGTGGGTGACGACCAGCATCGTCATTCCCTCCTCGGCGAGGTCGCGCATGACGTCGACGACTTCGCCCGTGAGCTCGGGGTCGAGCGAACTGGTCGGCTCGTCGAACAGCATCAGTTTCGGGTCCATCGCGAGCGCCCGTGCGATGCCAACGCGCTGTTGTTGCCCACCGGAGAGCTCGGCCGGGTACGAGTCGGTCTTGTTGCCGAGTCCGACCTGCTCGAGTTGGGCCATGGCCTTCTCCTGGGCGGCGGATTCGTCCATGTCGAGGACCCGCTTGAGTCCGAGCGTGACGTTCTCCAGGGCGGTGAGGTGCGCGAACAGGTTGATGTCCTGAAACACCATGCCGACATCGCGGCGTAGGCGGTTGACGTCGTATCCCGGCGCGGTGGTCCGCTCGCCGTCGAGGTATATCTCGCCCCCGTCGATGGACGTCAGTCGGTTGATGCACCGGAGCAGCGTGGACTTACCACTCCCGCTGGGGCCGATGATGACGTTGGCTTCGCCCTCCTCCATCGTGAAGTTGACGTCAGTCAATACCTCCTCGTCGCCGTAACTCTTCTTCAGGTGTTCGACCTCGAGTAGTGGTTCCGTCACAGTCACTCACCCGTTGGAATCTCGTACGTCTCGGCGAGGTAGTCGAGGGCGCGGTTCGTGCCGAACGTGAGCACGAAGTAGATCAGACTCACGAAGAGAATGGCCTCGAGGACCGCCGTCGTCCGCTGGAGGAACAGGTCGTAACTCCTCGTCAGTAACTCCGCGAAGCCGATGGCGAACGCGATCGACGTGTCCTTCAGGACGATCGTGAACTCGTTCTGGAATCCGGGGATGCTGCGGCGTAACGCCTGTGGAACGATGACGTACGTGATCGCCTGCAGGCGGGTCATTCCAACGGCCCGCGCGGCCTCCATCTGCCCCTCTCCGACGCTCTGGAGCGCGCCCCGGAATATCTGACTCTGATAGGCGGCGCTGCGAAGCCCCAGACCGAGGACGGCTGCGACGAACGCCGATCCGATGGGGAAGACGAAGTACGCGAAGATCAGGATCACCAGCAACGGCGTTCCACGCAGTACCGTTCCGACGATCTCGACCGGCAGGGCCGAGTAGCGACCCCCGTACACCTCGACCGCACCGGCGGGAAACCCGACGATGAATCCGAGGACGATGCTCACGACCGTCAGTACGATCGTGAACCCCAGCCCGCCCGCGAGGTAGCCCACGTTGTCGAGGACGAACGTCCAGTCCCCCACCTGCAACGGTGTAAAGAGTGCGACGGAAGGTAGGTTCATGAGGTCTCGATCAGGATTTCTGACCGAACCACTTCTTCGTTATCTCCTGGTACTGCCCGCTGTCCCTGACCGTCTGGAGGCCGCTGTTCAGCGCACTCTGGAGGTCGGACGCCCCCTCGCGAATGCCGAATCCGTAATTCTCGCCCGTCTCGTAGGTGAACGCAACCGTGACGGGTCGCTCGGAGGCGAACGTCGCTGCGACAGGCGTGTCGAGGACGACCGCGTCGATGTTTCCGTTCTGCAGGTCTTCGACCGCGAACACGTAGTTGCCGTAACTGTTGTACTGCTGCTCCGTGATCTTGCCTGTCGCGATGAGTTTCTCTTCCACCACGCCCTCGCCGGTGGTTCCCTTCTGGGCTCCGACGGTGTGACCCGCGAGGTCGTCGAGGGACTGGGGCTGGAACGATCCACCCTCGGCAACGAGGATCGCCTGGTTCGCCGAGTAATACTGATCGGAGAAATCGATGGTCTCGTCGCGCTTGGAAGTGATCGTCATCGCGGCAGCGATCACGTCGATCTTGTCGTTCGTGAGCGCCGGTATGAGCGCCTTGAACTCGAACTCCTCCCACGCCGTCAGCGTGTAGTCGGTCTCCGCGACGACCGCCTCGAGCAGGTCGATGTCGAAGCCGACCAGTTCGCCACCCTCTTTCATCTCGAAGGGCGGGAACCCGGGGGCCGTGCCCGGCGTGATCTGCATCGCGCCACCACCGTCGCCGCCGAGACAACCCGACAGTCCGGAGACTGCGACGACGCCGCCCGCTCCGACGGTCTTGAGGTACGCCCGGCGGTCCATGGACATGCGTTTCGGTGCCATGGAGAATAGTTGGACGAAATGGCGCATAAAGGTTGGCCTCTCGTACGTATGAATGATTACCGGTCGTCGCGACCGACCGAACCCCGGACCGGCCGTCGGATCGGGACGACGGTCACAACGTCTTTTACCCGAGGCGACGAACTGGACGGTTCGATGGGTCGAATCATCGTCGCCCTGGGTGGGAACACGCTGTTGCCGATGGACGACGAGTCGCTCTCGGGAATGCGGGATCGGGTGCGTGAGGCCGTGTCCCAGATCGCGACGCTGGTCGGCGAGGACAGCGACCTCGTGTTGACGCACGGCAACGGTCCGCAGGTCGGTAACCTCATGCTCCAGCAAGAGCAGTCGACGGAGGGGCCACGGTTCCCACTCGACGTGCTCGTCGCCGAGACCCAGGCGCAGTTGGGGTACATCCTCCAGCAGGAACTCGGCAACGAACTTGACGAACCGGTCGCGACAGTGATCACGCAGGTGCGCGTGGACGAACACGACGACGCGTTCGAGAACCCCACCAAGCCGGTCGGTCCCTACTACACCGAACGGGAGGCCCACTCCCGACCCTTCCAGACGAGACAGGTGACGACCGCCGACGGACGGACCCGATACCGCCGCGTCGTTCCCTCGCCCGATCCCGTCGAAGTGATCGAGGCGGACCGGATCGAGACCCTCCTCGGGGACCGGGCGGCAGTGATCTGTGCCGGCGGCGGGGGCATCCCCGTCGTCCGCGAGGGTGGCCAGTTGCGCGGCGTCGAGGCCGTCATCGACAAGGACCGTGCGACGGCCCTCGTCGCCGAGAGGATAGATGCAGACGAATTCGTCATCCTCACCGACGTCGATGCCGTCTACACAGCCTTCGGGACTCCAGACCAGGAGCCGATTCGCTCGATCGCGACCGACGAGTTGCAGGACCTGCTGGACGCCGGCGAATTCGCCCCCGGCAGCATGCGACCGAAAGTCGAAGCCGCGATCGACTTCGCCCGCGCCCGTGGGGAAAGAGCGATAATCACGTCGGCCGACAGGGTACACGACGCGCTCGCCGGCGAGGCCGGCACCGAGGTGCTCCCATAATGGACGATCTCATCGACATCGCCGATCTCTCCGCACAGGACGTCGAAACCGTCTACGACCGCGCGACCGACGTGAAGGCGAATCCGGCCGCGTACCACGACGCGCTCGCGAACGAGAGTCTGTTGATGTTCTTCGCCAAGCCCTCGACGCGGACCCGCGTGTCCTTCGAGGCCGGCATGACCCAGCTCGGCGGTCACGCCATCTACTTCTCCGAGGAGCAGTCCCAGATGTCCCGCGGCGAGTCCCTGAAGGACACGGCGAAGGTGCTCTCGCGATACACGGAGGCCATCATGGCCCGCCTGTTCGAGCACGAGACGATGGTCGCGCTGGCGGAACACGCCGACGTGCCCGTCGTCAACGGACTGACGGACCTTCTCCACCCGGCACAGGCGCTCTCGGACGGGTTCACGATGCGCGAGTACGGGCTCGACGACGGTCCCCTTGCCTTCGTCGGCGACGGGAACAACGTCGCCCACTCGCTGATGCAACTCTGTGCCACCCTCGACATCCCCTGCCGGATCGCGACGCCCGAGGGGTACGAACCGGATCGGGCGATCCGCGACCGGGTGGCAGACGCGGACGTCCTCGTGACCACCGATCCGGTCGAGGCCGTCGACGGAGCGAAGGCGGTCTACACCGACGTGTTCGTGAGCATGGGCGAGTCCGACGAGAAAAGGGCCGCTTTCGAGGAGTTTCAGGTGAACGAGTCGCTGATGGATCACGCCGACGACGCCAAGTTCATGCACTGCCTGCCCGCCCACCGCGGCGAAGAGGTGTCTGCGGGCGTTATGGACGGGCCGGACTCGATCGTCTACGATCAGGCCGAGAACCGCCTCCACGTGCAGAAGGCGATCCTCTACGAGCTCCTCGCCTGATCAGAGTCCGAGGGCGTCCGCGTAGTCGTCCAGCACGTCCTCGAAGGTCGGTTCGCCGCGCTCTTCGATCTCGTAGGTCACCCGCACCACCGGCTTCTCCACGTCGACGACCTTCGTCAGATCGATCGGCGTCCCCGCGAGGACGACGTCGCAGTCGGCGTTGTTGATCGACCGCTCGAGTTCCGCGACCTGCTCGTCGCTGTACCCCATCGCCGGGAGAACGTTCCCGAGGTGGGGATAGTCCTCGAAGACCTCCGCGATGGAGCCGACGGCCCCGTCTCGTGGATCGACCAGTTCCGCGGCGCCGTACTTCTCGGCCGCGATGGCCGCCGCGCCGGTGGACGTTCCGCCGTGGGTGAGCGTCGGCCCGTCCTCGACCGCGAGCACGCGTTTGCCCTCGATCGCGGCCTCGTCGTCGACGGTCACGACCGAGTCGGCGTGGACGATGCCGGCGTCCGGGTTCGCCTCCGCGACGGTGTCGGCCACCGTCTGTACGTCCGCTGGGTCGGCCGTGTTCTCCTTGTTGATGACGACGTAGTCTGCGATGCGGAGATTCGTCTCCCCGGGATGGTAGGTGAGTTCGTGGCCCGGTCGGTGCGGGTCCGCCAGCACGAAGTGGAGGTCGGGAACGAAGAAGGGCAACTCGTTGTTGCCGCCGTCCCAGAGAATGACGTCCGCCTCCCGTTCGACGTCCTCGAGGATCGCCTCGTAGTCGACGCCAGCGTACACGACGTGGCCGCGTTCGATGTGATGTTCGTACTCCTCCCGCTCTTCGATCGTCACGTCGGCGTCCTCGAGGTCCTCGACCGTCTCGAAGCGCTGGACGCGCTGCTCCTCCAGATCGCCGTACGGCATCGGTTCGCGGACGACGACCACGTCGACACCGCGCTCCCCGAGGAGGTCGGTGAGTTTCCGGGACGCCTGGGACTTCCCGCATCCCGTCCGGACCGCGTCGACGGCCACGACGGGGGTGTCCGACTCGAGCATCATCTCCGTTCCGATGAGGCGGAAGTCGGCACCGGCGGCGAGCGCCCGGGAGGCCTGGTGCATGACGTACTCGTGAGACAGGTCGGAGTACGAGAGGATCACCTCGTCGACGGCACGGTCCTCGACGATCGTCTCGAGTTCGGACTCGGGGAGGATCGGGATGCCGTCGGGATACCCGTCGCCTGCGATCGACGCCGGGAAGGTTCGCTCGGGCATCTCGTCGAGTTCCCCGATGTTCTGTGCGAAACTCTGGGTGAACGCGACGACCTCGTGATCGTCGTCGCCCCGGAAGACGGAGACGAAGTCGTGGAAGTCGCGACCGGCGGCACCCATGATGAGGACTCGTCGAGGCATGGTGTGTGGACAGACGGCGAGGAGCGGCAAAAATTGTGGTGAAACGGTTGTGCACGTGGCGCATATCGACACGACTTTTCCCCCGCCGCGTCACACGGTCGGCATGGACACCACGGACGCGTTCGTCGGCCTCACCTGCCGCGACTGCGGCGCGAGCGTCGACGCAGACGTCGGCACGCACCGCTGCCCCGACTGCGGTGGCATCCTCGACCCAGACTACGACTACGACGCCCTCGCCGTCCAGCGCGAGACGTTCGCCGACCGGCCGTTCGAGACGATGTGGCGCTACGAGAAACTCCTCCCATTCCCCTCGGGATCCGCCGTCTCGATGGACGAGGGAGCCACCCCACTCGTTTCGGCGCCCGATCTCGCCGCGGAGATGGGGGTGGGGCGGGTCCTGATCAAGGACGAGGGACGGAACCCGACCGGTTCGTTCAAGGACCGTGGTCAGTCGGTGGCAGTCACCGCGGCCGTCCAGCACGGCGCCGCCGACGTCGCGCTGGCTTCGGCCGGCAACGCGGGCCAGTCCGCGAGCGCCTACTCCGGACGGGCCGACCTCGACGCGCACGTCTTCCTGCCGTCGCGGGCCGGATTCACGAAGAAGGCGATGGTCAACGTTCACGGCGGCGACCTGACGGTCGTGGAGGGGCGGATCGGGGACGCCGCAGCGGAATTCGCGGACGAACGGGAGCGCGAAGAGTGGTACTCCCTCCAGACCTTCCAGACGCCCTACCGACACGAGGGGAAGAAGACCATGTACTACGAGACCGTCGAACAGACGGACTGGGAGGTCCCCGACGCCGTCGTCTATCCGACGGGTGGCGGCGTCGGCCTCGTCGGAATGTACAAGGGGGCGACCGAGTTCCAGGACCTCGGCCTGGTCGACGACAGACCGGCCTTCTACGCTGCACAGGCCGAGGGCTGCGCGCCGATCGTCCGCGCCCACGAGGAGGGTCGCGACGTCCACGAACCGTGGCAACGGCCAGACACCATCTGTGGCGGCATCGAGATACCGGACCCGGGAGCGAGCGAGTGGATCCTCGAGGCGCTCCGTGAGACCGACGGGGGAGCGGTCGCGACGAGCGACGAGGACATTCTGGAAGCGGGCGTCGCACTCGCCCAGTCGGCGGGGCTCGAAGTGGCACCGACCGCGTCGGCCGCGGCCAGCGGTGCGTGGGAACTGGCCGAGCGCGGCGAGTTCGATCCGGACGATACGGTCGTGATCGTCGCCACCGCGGCCGGCAACAAGGAGGCCGACGTCCTCCGCAGTCACCTGATGCGGAAGGGCGTCTAGCGTCGCGTCGAGCGACGGGCTTTTCTCGGCGGGGGTCGCTACTCGAATCACGATGCTCGGAGTGGTGCTGTCGGTCGTCGCCGGCGTGTTGCTGGGCCTCTCGCTCGCCGCGCCACCGGGACCGATGAACGCCGTCATCGCGGAGGAGAGCGTCAACCGGAGCTGGCGGGCGGGGTTCGCCGCCGGGCTCGGGGCGATGTCGGCCGACGCCATCTTCTTCGTCCTCGCGGTCGCCGGACTGGTTACCGTCGTCCAGCGCGTCCCGACGGTCAAGGGCGTCATGGTCGGCGTCGGCGGTCTCCTGATGCTCTACTTCGCGTACGGGGCGGTCGCGAACGCGGGGTCGTTCACGGACTCCGCCGGGACGGACGCAGCGGGCTTCTGGAAGGCGTTCGCGCTCGCGCTCACGAACCCCTACCAGATCACCTGGTGGCTCACCGCCGGCGTCGGACTGTTGAACCCGGGAACGATCGACGCCTTCGGCGTCTCGCTGTCGGCGGCGAACGGCCTGTTGACCGTCGGTGGATTCTTCGCCGGGATCTTCCTCTGGATCACCGGCTTCCCGACGGCGCTCAGGGCCGCCGGCGAGCGGGTAGATGCGCTGGGAACGGCCGTCGCGTACGGGAGCGCAGTCGTCCTCGTCTGGTTCGCAGGGATCTTCCTCCTCGACGCCGCGACGACCCTTCGACTGCTCTGATCGCGCCCTCGAGTGCGGCCGGGCGTGGGATCCCGGACGTCGCGTCCGGCGTGACCGTCGCGGCGACCGTCCACTCCACGCTCCGTTACAGTGGGTCCTCTTCGACGTCCATCTGGGAGACTTCGGACTCGAGCCACTCGCGGAACCACTTCACGCGTTTGAGACGCTGGTGGGCGATGCTCTCGGCCGTGTCGCTCTCGACGCGCTCCTTGGCCTCGCGTCCCCGCTCCATCACTCGCTGGATCATCTCCGCCGCGTCCATGTGAGTCCGGGCCTCGTAGCCCATCCGGAGGAGCATCAACGCGGTGCCGTTCGCGCCGACCTTGTCGAGCATGTCCGCCTCGATGAGACACTGGGTCTCGAGTGACAGTTCGTCGAGGTCGCCCTGGTGGGAGTGGTGTTCGACGGATCGACAGACCTGGTCCACGAAGGACGGCGGGAAGTCGCCGTGGGTCTCGAGGTACTTCCGCGCGATGCGGGCGCCCTCCTCGGCGTGAACGTCCTGTTCCGCGTCGAGTTTGGCGATGTCGTGGAACAGGGCGGCGACCCGGACGACGTCCACGTTCGCGCCCTCGCGATCGGCGATCTCGGTGGCGAGGTCGACGACGTTCCTGATGTGGTTGAACCGGTACTCCGCGGAGTGCCAGGGATACCACCGCATGCGTCCCCCGTCCTCCTCGTTCTCGACGCTCGCGTCCAGATAGTCGAAGACGAACGCGGCCATCTCCTCGAACTCGGAGTCGGTGACGGGCGACTCGGTTATCTCGACGCCCATGGTCTCACCTCCGTTCTGCTCGGCGTTTTCGTCGTCATTATTATGTAAACGAATGCCGGTTTCGCTCTTTAGCCTTTTGCAGCAGGAATCCCTCGTTCCGGACGACCGTGACCGAAGCAGTCTACCTCGACGACAGTACAGAGCGCACGTTCGAGGCCACCGTCGAGCGAGTCCTCGACGACCGCGTCGTCCTGAATCGAACGCTGTTCTACCCCGAGGGCGGCGGCCAACCCAACGACGAGGGAGTCCTCGTCTTCGACGGCGAGACCGTCCCAGTCGTCGACGTGCAGGAGACGGACGAGATATACCACACGCTCGACGGGCCGGTTCCCGACGCGGGGGCCGCGGTTAAGGGACGCATCGACTGGAACCGGCGTTTCGCGCACATGCGCTATCACACCGCCCAGCACCTGCTGTCGGCCGTGCTCCTCGCGTCGTTCGACGCGCGCACCACGGGCAACCAGCTCTACGCGGACCGGGCGCGAATCGACGTCGCGTACGATCGGTTCACCGAGGAGGACTTCGCGACCATCGAGGAACGCGTGCAGGCGTACGTCGAGGAGGATCTATCGGTGGAGGGGTACACGATGGACCGCGAGCGGGCCGAAGCGGCCCTCGACACCGACCGGACGCGTCTCGACTTGCTCCCCGACGGGGTCACCGAGGTCCGCATCGTCGAGATCGGCGACGTGGACCGCACGGCCTGTGCAGGGACTCACGTCCCGAGCACGGGCCAGATCGGGACGTTCGAGATCACCGGCCGCGAGACCAAGGGGAGCGACGAAGAGCGACTGCGATTCGTCCTGCACTGATCAGTCGTCGTACTCCTCCAGGGCGTCCTCGCAGGACCTGAGCGCGGCGAACCGCTCGTTTCCAGGGTCGTCGATCGCGACGCGTTCGACCTCGACCCACTCTCCGTCGTACGCCAGAGCGACGACCCACTCCTCGGTGGCGAGCAGTAACTGGTCGGTGATCGTCACCGGTTCGCGGTCGTCCGCCCCGACAGCGTCCTCCTGGGTGACGGGGACGGCCATCGCCAGTCGGTCCGAATCGTTGAGGACGGTCACTTCCGACTGGGTGACGGGTCGATCCGGGAGGCTGGAGACGACGCTCATCGGTGGATTGCTCTCGCCGGACGAGGAAAGCGTTCCCGGTTCGCGCCGCTACGGGAACGTGTACCGGCCGCCGCTCCACGAGCGGAACGGGGCGGTCTAGAGGCGTTTGAGGTTCGTCGCTCGCGGACCTTTATCGGCCTCTTCGATGTCGAACTCGACTTCTTGCCCTTCTTCGAGGTCCGGGCCACCGACGTCTTCCATGTGGAAGAAGACGTCGTCGTCGGCGTCCTCGGTTTCGATGAATCCGTACCCTTTCCGCTCGTTGAAAAATGCGACCGTACCGGTTGCCATGTACTGTGAACTCCATAGGAGACGAGGGACCGGGGGTACTTAATGGCTCCGGCGTTCGCCCGGACGCGAGCGGGACGTACCGCCCGCGACGACCGGCGACACCGGTGGGTGGTGGCTGGATCGCGAAAGGGTTGGGGAACAGCCCGTCCGTCCGTTGGCCCTGGTCGGGGCGTCCCCACGTTGTTCGGTCGAGCCCACGGACGGACGAGGATGGGGGTGGGCGGACCTGGGCACGACGTCCGCGTGCCCAGCCCGGCGTTGTGACCGTGGGATCAAGAAAGGTGACAGCGCTCAATCTGGATTCCGCCGATTTCAGGAGAGTTAACGCGGATTTCGGGTCGACGACCCCGGAGACGGACGAACCGTCCCGTGACCGACGCTCGGTGTCAGACGGCGTCTTTGTACTCGGTGACCAGATCCTGCATCGACTGTTTGGCGTCGCCGAAGAGCATGCTCGCGTTGTCGCGCGCGAACAGCGGATTCGGAATGCCGGAGAACCCGGGGCTGAGACTGCGCTTGTTCACGACCACCTGGCGGGCGTCGGCGACGTTCAGGATCGGCATGCCGGCGATGGGCGTGTCCGAGTCCTCGTTCGCCTTCGGGTTCACGACGTCGTTCGCCCCGGTCACGATGACCACGTCGGTCTGCGAGAAGGTCGGGTTCACCTCCTCCAGTTCGCGCATCTTGTCGTAGGAGACGTCGGCCTCGGCCAGGAGCGCGTTCATGTGACCGGGCATCCGGCCGGCGACCGGGTGGATCCCGAACTCGACGTCGACGCCGTTCTCCTCGAGGAGGTCGGCGAGCTCGGCGACGTCGTGTTGGGCCTGCGCGACCGCCATCCCGTAGCCGGGCACGATCACCACGCGGTCGGCCGTCTCCAGCAACATGACGACCTCCTCCGGTGACGTCTCCTTGATGTTGCCCTCGTAGACGTCCTCGACCTCGGTATCCCCATCGTCACCGGTTCCCAGGCCACCGAAGAGGACGTTCGAGAGCGAGCGATTCATCGACTCCGTCATGATGACGGTCAGGATGAGTCCCGACGCACCCACCAGCGTTCCGGCGACGATGAGTGCGGTGTTGTCGAGGACGAACCCGGTCGTCGCGGCCGCGAGCCCCGAATAGGAGTTCAACAGGGCGATGACGACGGGCATGTCCGCGCCCCCGATCGGGACGACGAGGAACACACCCAGCACCGACGCAGCGATCACGATCGTCCAGTAGGCCGGGACCACGTCGGCCCACGGCGAGGACGTGACGACGCCCGGTTCGACGACCAGCACGAGTCCCGCCACGACGGCGAACAGCAGCGAGACGACCTTGATGGCGTGACCGGTGGTCTCGCCGACCGGGGAGCCCCCGACCACGCCGTGGAGTTTCCCGCCGGCGACGAGACTTCCCCAGAACGTCACCGATCCGATGATGCCCGCGAGGGCCGCCGTCACCGAGAGTTCGAGGGGGAGGGGTCGCCCGCCCGTGGCGATCACGTCGATCAGTTCTGCACCCGCGACCAGCGCGGAGGCTCCGCCACCGAAGCCGTTGAACAGGCCGACGAGCTGTGGCATTTCGGTGGTCTCGACGGTCACGGAGAGCCACGCACCGACGGCACCACCGACGATCAGTGCCGCCGCGAGTACCAGCGGCGAGACGATCTCGAACCACAGGACCGTGACCGCAACCGCGACGAACATCCCGCCGGCCGAGATCAGGTTGCCCCTCGTCGCGGTGCGCGGGTGTGTCATGTCCCGGAGGCCCTGGATGAACAGGACGCCGGCGACCAGGTAGGCCAGCTGGAGGACCGACGGTGGGAGATCCGCGAGTACGCCCGCCACCTCAGCCACCCCCCTGGAACTGTTCGAGCATGAAGTGACTCACCATGTAGCCCCCGACGACGTTGATCGTGGCCATCACGACCGCCAGGAACCCGAGTACGGTGGCGAGCGTGGTCGAACCCGCTCCCGCGACCACGACCGAACCCAGCAACGTGATCCCCGAGATGGCGTTGGCGCCGGACATCAACGGGGTGTGGAGATTCGTCGGGATCTTGGTGATGATCTCGTATCCGACGAACGCAGAGAGCACGAACAGCGTCAGGTTCTCGACGAACGTCATGTGACACCTCCGGCGAATCGCGTCACCACGTTCCGTTCGTCAGGCCGCATCGCTCGCCTCCTGTCCGTCTCCCGCCTCAGCCGCGGCCTCGTCGGTCTCCTCGTCGCCCGATTCCTCCTCGCGGTGTGGTGCTCGTACCGTTCCATCGTGGGTGAGTAGCGTCGAATCGACGATTTCGTCCTCGAGGTCCACGGTCAGGTCGCCGTCCTCGAGGAGGTTGGCGAGGAAATTGGCCAGGTTGTTCGCGTACTGCTCGCTCGCGGTGTGACTCACCGTCGCGGGCAGGTTCGTCGGACCGAATATCGTGACGCCGTCGTGTTCGACCGTCTCCCCGGCCACGGTGGGTTCGCAGTTCCCGCCGGACTCCGCCGAGAGGTCGACCACGACAGATCCCGCGTCCATCTCCTCGATCATGTCCGTCGTGACCAGTTCCGGGGCGGGCGCGCCGGGGATGGCGGCCGTCGTGATGACGACGTCGGATTCAGGGACGACCCGCCGCATCTCCTCGCGCTGTGCCTCGTAGAACGCCTCGTCCATCTCCCTGGCGTAGCCCTCCTCGTCCCCTGACCCCTCCGTCTCGAGGTCCAGTTCGACGAAGTCGGCCCCCAGGCTCTCGACCTCCTGTTTCACCTCGAGGCGGATGTCGTAGGCGCGAACGGACGCGCCGAGACGGTCTGCCGTGGCGATGGCCTTCAGTCCCGCGACGCCGGCCCCGATCACGAAGACCTCGGCGGGACGAATCGTGCCGGCCGCCGTCATCTCCATCGGGAACATCTTCGGTGACTCCGCCGCTGCGATGAGGGCGGCCTGGTACCCGCCGAGACTGGCCTGGGAGGAGAGGGCGTCCATGCTCTGGGCGCGCCCGATCCGCGGGATCAGTTCCAGCGAGAACGCACTGACGTTTCGATCGGCCACCGTGCGGAGGGTCGCCTCGTCTGCCTCGTACGGTCCGAGCAACCCGACGACCACTTGATCCTCGGCGTAGGGATCCAGATCGTCGTCGGTCGCCCCGATGCCGCGAACCTGTGCGATCACGTCAGCGCGCTCGAACACCGTCCCCCGATCGTCCACGAGCGTGCATCCCGCGTCCGCGTACTCACCGTCGGAGAAGTCGGCGGGCTCGCCCGCACCCGCCGCGACGACGACCTCGTGGCCGTCGTCGACCAGATCCCCGGCGATGGACGGGACGAGCGCGACGCGCTCCTCGTCGGATGCCCGTTCGGAGGGGACCCCAACGATCACGGGACGTCCCTCCGGTCGGATCGCTCCGGTCCGTCGTTCCGCCCTGTGCGACCGAACCCGTCGGCGTAACTGCGCCGTGCTACCTTGACCCACTCCATCAATACCGTTGGATAGGTCCCCCGGGCGAGACCATAAACCCCTGATTTGCCGCAATTGCCGCCGCCTGGTTGGTTTCCCGGCGGATTCGTCCGAGATCGAGGCGAGAGCAGGACGCTCCCGGGGAACCGAGGGTGGATTCATGTCAGCGTGTCGCTAGTTTTTCGCAACGGGTACCCCCTTCCCACATGCTTTTTATCGGCCTCTATTTACAGGAGGTCGTGACGAGGGCGAACGACAGGTGGTGGATCTTCGTCGGAACCGTGTTCCTGTCGATCAGCGTGAACGCCTTCATCATCGTCCCGTCGAGCATCACCCCGCTCTTTCTCAACGCCTTCGACGTCGGCAGGCAGGCGATCGGATACCTCGTGAGCGTCGTCTTCCTGGGCATCATTCTCGTGCAGATCCCGAGCGGATACGTCCTCGACCGGTTCGACAACCGGCGGATCGTGGTCCCCACGACCGCGGGCTACGTGGCTGTCCTCCTGGCGATGCAGTTCGTCGACGGGTACCGGATGCTGCTGGCCCTCCGGTTCCTCGGGGGCCTCGGTGTCGGAATCGTCTACACGACCGGGGCGAACGTCGTCGCGGAAGTGTTCGCCGACGGACGACAGAGTCTGGCGACGAGCGTCTACATCGCGAGTCCGCCGCTCTCGTTCGCCATCTCGCACGCCACGAGCCCCGTCATCGGGATGGCCGTGGGACCCCTCGGGGTGTTTCTGCTGTACGCCGGGATGGCGGTGGTGGGCGGGATCCTCTTCTGGATCGCCGCGGGCGAACCCATCGAGAGCGACACCGAGCCGACGGGGGCGGACTTCGCAACCGCCCTCGCCGAGCGCGACGTCCTCCTGGTCGCCTTCTCGGCGGCCACCATGTTCGTCATCTACACCTTCCTCAACACCTGGCTCCCGACGTTCGGGACCGAAGTCCTCAGGTTATCGCTCTCGATCACCGGCCTGGTGACCGCCATCGTCCCGGTGGCCGGGATCGTCGCCAGGCCAGTGGGTGGCGTGCTGAGTGAGGTTACCGGGTCTCGCGACCGACTCGTCATCGGCAGTGGACTGGCGGTCGCGTCCGTGCTCCTCCTCGGAGTGCTCGGGGCGCGGTCTTTCGGCGCATTCCTCGCCCTGCTGGCGAGTGTCGCGTTCGCCCTCCAGCTCGGGACCGGGCTCTATTACGTCCTGATCCGTGATCTCTCGACACCCGGGACCGAGGGGACCAGTCTGACCGTCCTCATGACCGTGCTCTTCATGGGATCGTTTACGGGTCCACTCCTCGGCGGGTGGCTCATCGCCAATTTCTCCTGGGCCGTGGCCTTCGCTGGCGTCGCAGCGCTCGGGGTGGCCGGTACGGCCGCTCTGGGCCTGGTACCGGCGCCTGCAGACGCCAGTCCGAGTATGCGATGATGGCGTCCGGAAACCCGATGGGGATCTCGCACCGAGGGCGAGGATCGCCGGAGGATCGCGACAATAGCGATCGCACCGCGTTCACGAAACGGGTCATTTTCGACCGCTGAACGTCGGAATCGTTCGGCTCCTGTAGGTCTTCCAGGCGTGGCTCGGGGCGTGGCCGCCCGCATCGATCTTCGCGGCTCCGGTGGTCGGGAGGTAGGGCATCGAGAGGGGGGAGGAGGTGGAAAAGTAAGCCGCCCCGGAAAGTACCTTTGACAGCCAAATGACGTCCTACCGACGGTGTCAATTGGACGAATAGTCGCACGCCGGAATATATAATATGCACGCTATTTTTATGATGATTAATTTTACATACGAGGGATGAGCGACCTATCGCATGCCACAAATAAATCGGAGACAGTTCCTCTCATCTACGGCCGCTTCCGTTCCGGCAGTAATTTGGATGAACGAACTCTCCGGTACGGCCAAGGGAGCAGATACGGATACGGTTCTCGAGTACCTCGTTTCGGTTGATAAAAATGACCGAACTCTGGACGTGCAAGCCGAGGTTCATTCATCAGGACCGACGGTATTTCGATTCGAGCAGTTCATGCATCGGGGGAAACCCGATAATATCGACATATCTGTGACGAACTCCGCCACGAAGCAGGGAGAGTGGGAATACGAGGTCGATTCAATAGACGGAACCGCGACATTTTCCTATTCCATCGAGATCGCCAACGTACAAGATTGTCAAGGTAGGGCACCTCTCGTTCTTTTATCGGAGAGGGCGTTACTCGTAGACCGTGAATCGATTTTTGCAAGCCCGAAAACGGTTCCGGGAGGAGTCGGTGTTACAGTCGAGTTGCCAGACGACTGGGCCCTTTTCGCAGCAGAAAAGAAATCTGAGAGACGCATTGCATTCGAAAATCCGCAAAAACTGGACGGCCTATTCCTGATCGCTGGTCGGCCAGATTATAATCAGCGTGTCTCGGGAGACGGCGCACCGGTACGCTATTTAATTTTTTCCAATTCTATTCCCTGTACGTCTAACTACGCACGGGATTTCAAAAACCTGTACGATCTCGAACCATCAAACAATGATCATGAAATGCAATCCGAACTCGGGTTCTACATTTCCCGATTTAGAGAAATTTTTGAACAGAAAATTCCGCCAGAAACGATAGTAAGTCCCGATGTCTCGAGTCTCTATTTGCCCGACTGGGGACTTTGGCAGATGACCCCCGAGCGACGTCGCCACCACAACGCGAGACACCTCGGATTAATGTACGATACTCTGTCATATACGGACCGGTTCATGTCGAAAGACGTCAACCACTATTTCGCTGATGAGATCGTTCACGAGTACACAGGAGAAGACCGGCTTCTGGGGAATAGATATTTCAAGTTTCTTGTCTTCACTCGCGGAAGAAAAATTTTTACCTTTGATCACTCGGAGTGGCCTCACCACAACCGGGGGTACGCATATCAGCCAGTGCAGGCGTGGTATACTGACCACCTGATCAAGTCGAAATCTAATGGCGATTATTCGCTTAAAGACGTAAAGGCATATAGTTTCAAACACTCCGTGGATAAGCAATCGATCCCCGAGGTAGTCCAAGACATCGCCGAGATCGACATATCGGACGAGTACTCACAGTATGTCCTGAATGAACCAGGCAAACTAGCAGAGAAACTGCCGCTCATCAAGTCTCAGTATCGGGAGTACCTCGACGACCTACTAGACTATCAACGGCTCTTCTCAAAGGCCCCTGACATTCTCCTGTATAGTTTTATTGAATTATTAACGAGGCATCCAAATGGTCTTCCTGCAAAGTTAACGATCATGATGCGCAGTTGGCCGTATATCGATTCGTTCCGGAGCCCGGGTTTCGGCGGCATCACGGAAAATGCTGATGTTACTCACGTGAGGGACTTTTACGACGAACTTCGATCGAACCGTGGATATACCAGAGAGTCATTCCTGACGCTCCTCAATAAATACACGAATGGAAACTCCTCTGATTTCTTCGAATTTTATGGCGAACACGCAAGACCCCCAAGCATCAAAGATTTAAATTATTTCTTGACGGGCGACTATCAAAAACTCCTGAGTAAACAGATGTTCGTCAGACAATCGATGGAACTATTCGAAGAGTTCGTTCCGGAGGACAGGAAATCGTACAAACAATACGAAGAAGCTCGATCGAAATATCGAATCTCTAAATCGAAACTCGATACGCACGAACTGGAAGAGGCAACAGATTCCATCGAAGAGGCCATTTCACTCGTATCACAGGCGAGAAAAACGGACGAATCGGGAACAGGTATTCCGGACTTGAAAGCATTCATTCACGGCATAGATCCCGACAAATCTGTCGATTCATCGGCACTGGACGGGATTTATCTCGATGGCTATTCCCTCGAATGGGGCAATTTTGACCCGATTGTCGAACGGTCTCGGATCCGCGTGGTAGAGGGGGAAGAAAGCGTTTTCGTCGGAATTCCCTTGAAAGAGCCGTTCTATGAGATGTATAACCCCAATTTGGAGATATATATCAAAGACCAATCCGATAACACCGTCGTCCAGATCGATTTGCAGGGAAAAGGTGAAGCGTTACTTCCAGGTCTGACGGACTCTTTCGCCCTCGAAGAATACGTTTATATTGGGTCCGAGTTGGCCGAAATTGAACTCCCTAAATCATATTTGGAATATAATGGTGTGGAGGAGCCATCGGAGTACGTATGGCAGACGTGGGACGAAGCCACCGGTCTCATCGGCAAATGGGAGTCAATTCGAACTGGCAATGACCAACCGAGAGACGGGACAATTACTTCACCAGCACGAGAATCGTCTACCACTGCACCTAACCCCTCATCGTCACACGCAACCTCCCACTCTGCGGAAAAGACGAAGACAACGTCCGATGGATTTGGGGTGGTTACTACGCTACTTGGTGCGTTGGGTGGTTTCGGCCTTTTCTCCTGGCATAAGAACAAGGGGGAGGAATCGGAATGATCGCCAATGCACATACACCCCAAAATTCAAGGAAATCATCACTGAACGGACATCCGGCTTGACGTCGAGAATTATACGGACTGCGAATTGCCTGTAGTAATTCGCGACGCCACGGGAGCGTCCGATATTACGTCATTACGAGCACTCCCAGGATGGCTCCGATGACCAGTCCTGCCCCGCCAAAAATCATCATCGCAATTCCGGCGAGTTCGCTATGTTTTCTGTACAACTGGACTCCGATGAAGATGGTGATCGGGCCGAAGACGATCGGCAGAAACACAAACGAGATGATCCCCGTGATGGCCCCGATTGTCTTGTATCCCGTTTCACCGATGCGGGACTTCTCTCGCGCTGGGTCTTTCAGTCCCGCCGTCCGTGCACCACATTCGGGACAGAACTCCGCCTCCGTCGATATGACGGCGCCACATTCGGTGCAGTATCGTTCATCTGACTGCGGATTCGACTGCGCGCTTGGGTTCTGTCCTTGGGCCCCCATGATGGCGTCGCATTCGAACCCCGTCACCTAAAGATTCCGGCAAGAACTCACCAACGCCTACAGTCAGAGTCGTCCGCTGGATCGACGGCACCGACCGCGCCGACGTCTCCGGGTTCGCTACCCCCACCCTCCTCGCCCAACGAGGGGGCTTCATGCTCGACGAGCGCGGAGGGTAGTCTACTGCCCCTTTCTCCTCTTTCTTCCCCCGCCTCTCGTCCACTGGCCGCGGATCGCCGACTTTTGGCCGCTCGCGGACGTTCCCGTGTCAAAATAGTCCCGGGCGGATTCGAACCGCCGTCATGGGCTCCAAAGGCCCATATGATTGGCCGCTACACCACGGGACTGCGGCTCCGGCTCTCCCCGAAGCGTCGATGGGAGCGCGTGCACTCCAGGGTATCCACCGCGCGTACAATAGCGTTGCCGTTCGAAATCGGTCGCCGTCAGTCCTCGGCCGCGGTCGGTTCCGCCTCGCCGAGGTGGTGACACGAGTCCCGCTCCGGATCGAAGCAGTCCGGGCAGTTCGGGTGGCGATCGATGATCATGTCAAGGCGTTCGGCGACCGTCTCGTCGATGACCGGTTCGAGTTGGCGGGCCTCCTCGCGGTAGTCGTTCACGCCGAGGACGTTGCGGAGGAACCGCTCGAGGATGCAGTACGTCTGGAGTGCGTCGCGGCCACGGACCTCGCCGTCATCGGTCAGGTCCACGCCCTTGTACTTCTCGTGTTCGACCAGACCCTGATCCTGAAGTTTGCCGATCATCTCGTTGACGCTGGCGGGACTCACCCCCAGGTGGTCCGCGAGCGCGCCCGTCGAGGCCCGTCCGCCCTCGGCTTGCTGGACGACGAAGATGGCTTTGAGGTACTGGTCGGCGGTGTTCACCGGCGCCACCCCCCTCGGTTCGCGGCCGTCTGGGTCCCGTTCCCGATCATGACCGATCGGCCATCATCGTCGCGATCTGTTCGACGCCCGATGCCTCGTCGTCCCGGATCGATTCGAGTATCGAGAGCAGTCGCTCGCGCTCCACGGTGAACTCCTCCTCGGACTGCTCGATCGCGTCGATGAGGTCGTCGTAGAACTTGTAGGACGTCTCCTCGCCGTGGAGCTGGTCGTAGAGCACCCCGTCGAAGTCCTCGGGACGGGTCTGGGCGTACTGCTCGCTCACGAGGGATTCGATCTCGTCGAAGGCGACGCTGTTCGCGTCGAGTTCCTCGACCAGTCCCTCCAGTCGCTCGCGGTGGCGGGCCGATTCGTCGCTGACGTCCTCGAGGAGGGCCTCGATGGCGTCGTCCCGTTCGGCTTCCGGGAGGCGGCGATAGTGTTCGTACGCGCGCGCTTCGACGACCTCCTCGAGCACGATTGCGATCTGGAGGAGCCTGGCCAGGTGTTCGTCGGACTCGACCACCGGTGCGGCTGTCACGGTCCAGCCCTCCGGGGCGCTCGCCCCCGCTCGGTCCTCGACATGGGAATGCGTCAGACGCCCGCACCCTTAAGCGGTTCTCCCGTCGACCGGTCGGATCGGGTGCGAGTGAGGGGTGCATCGGCCATCCCGCGGTCAATCGAGACGGTCGTGGATCCTGGTCTCCAGGTCCTCGCGGAGCTCCTCGACCTCGATTTCCTCGAGGACCGGAACGAAGAAGCCCTCCACGAGCACGTTACGGGCCGTTCGCTCGGGTACACCGCGGGAGACCATGTAGAAGAGGTCCTCGCGGTCGATCTGGCCCACGGTCGCGGAGTGGGAGGCCTCCGTGTCGTGGTTGTTGATGATGAGTTTCGGTGAGGCGTCGGCCTCGCTCTCGTCCGAGAGCATCAGGGTGTTCTCGCGCTGGTAGGAGTTGGTGTCCCAGGCGCTCTCTCCGACGTCCTGGGTTCCCTCGTAGACCGAGCGCGCCCGGTCGTCGATGACCCCCCTGGTGACGAGGTCGGCGGTCGTGTGTTCGGCCCGGTGCCAGACCTTCGAGTCGAGGTCGAAGTGCTGGTCGTCGTGGCCGAAGAACGCGCCGACGATCTTCGTCTCGGCGTTGTCGGCCCCGAGCGTGGTGGCGACCTCCGTCTTGGTGAGCCGGGACCCGAGGTTGCCCTCGATCCAGTTGACGGTGGCGTACCGGTCGGCCTCACCACGCTTGATGGTGTAGTTGTACGTCTGCTGGTCGAACTCCTGGAGCGAACCGTACTGGACGTAGCTGTTCTCGCCCGTCGCGACCTCGACGATGCCGCTGTAGTAGCGTTCGCCGTCGAGTTCGTCGCCGGTGTCCTGGCGCTCCAGGATGGTGACCGAGGAGTTGGCCTCGGTGACGACGAGGGTGTAGTTGAACAGCGACCGGCCGTTCATCGTCGTCCGGATGGTGACGTCCTCGGCGTCGACGCCCTCGGGGACGTGGACGACGGTGCCGGTGGTGAACAGCGCGGTCGAGAGCGCGGTCAGGCGGTTCTGCTGGGGGTCGACGACCGAGCCGAACTGCGCTTCGAGCAGGTCCGGAATCTCGGCGACGGCCTCCGCGAGCGAGTAGATGCCGACCTCGTCGGGGCCCTCCTGTTCTTTGACCTCGGTCTGGGCGAGGGGGTCGACCATCGCATCGTAGTCGAGGTCCTCGAGGTTCGTCCAGCGACGGCCGGGGGTCTGGATGACCGGCGGATATTCCAGTTCGTCCAGCGCGTCGAGGGCCTCGAGACGGGTCTCGAGGAGCCACTCGGGCTCGCCCAGTTCCTCTGAAATCTGTCGGACCGTGTCTTCGGAGATGTCTGCGTGTAACTGCGTGCTCATTCTTACCCGAGGCTTCCCTCCATCTCGAGCTCGATCAGGCGGTTGAGCTCGACGGCGTATTCGATCGGCAGTTCGTCGGTGATCGGTTCGATGAAGCCGGCGACGATCATCTGCTTGGCGTCGTCCTCGTCGAGCCCGCGGCTCTGGAGGTAGAAGACGTCCTCGTCGCCGATCTTCCCGACCGTCGCCTCGTGGGCCACGTCCACCGTCGACTCGTTGATCTCCATGTACGGCATGGTGTCGGAGGTGGACTCGTTGTCGAACATCAGCGCGTCGCACTCGACGGACGTCGAGGAGTTCTCGGCGCCGTCGGCGATGTGGACGAGGCCGCGGTAGTTCGTGCGGCCGCCGTCCTTGCTGATGGACTTGGACTCGATGGTCGACTTCGTGTCCGGCGCGTTGTGGTAGACCTTCGCGCCGGTGTCGATGTTCTGGCCCTCGCCGGCGAACGCGATGGTGATGTGGTTGTCCGTCGCGCCGCGGCCCTTGAGGATGGAGCTCGGGTAGAGCATCGTGGCCTTCGAGCCCATCGAGCCCGAAACCCACTCCATCCTGCCGTTCTCCTCGACGATGGCGCGCTTGGTGTTCAGGTTGAAGGTGTTCTTCGACCAGTTCTGGACCGTCGAGTACTGGACGTGTGCGTCCTCCTTGACGAACACCTCGACGCCGCCGGAGTGGAGGTTGTGGGTGGCGTACTGCGGGGCCGAACAGCCCTCGATGTAGTGGACCTCGGAGCCCGGTTCTGCGATGATGAGGGTGTGCTCGAACTGGCCCATTCCCTCGGAGTTCATCCGGAAGTACGCCTGGATCGGCATCTCGACTTTGGTGTCCTCCGGGATGTAGACGAAGGAACCGCCGGACCAGACCGCACCGTGGAGGGCGGCGAACTTGTTGTCGCTCGGGGGCACCGCCTTCGTCATGAAGTACTCCTTGACGAGATCGGGGTGTTCCTGGACGGCCTTGTCCATGTCCATGAACACGACCCCCTTTTTCTCCCACTGTTCTTTCATGTTCTGGTAGACGATCTCCGACTCGTACTGCGCGCCGACGCCGGAGAGCGCCTCCTTCTCGGCTTCGGGGATCCCGAGCTTGTCGAAGGTGTCCTGGATTTCCTCGGGGAGGTCGTTCCAGGACTCCGCCCCGCCACGTGTCTCGATGTCGGGGCGGATGTACGGGACGATCTCCTCCACGTCGAGCTCGGACAGGTCGGGCTGGGCCGGCCAGTCCGTCGGCATGGGCATCTTCTTGTACTGCTCGAGTGCCCGCAGGCGCCGCTCGAGCATCCAGTCGGGTTCGTCCTTGTCTTCGGAGATCGCGCGGATGGTCTCCTCGGTCAGCCCGACGTCCGCTTCGAAGGCCGACGACTGTTCTTTCTTGAAGGCGAATCGAGCCTCGGTATCGGTGTCCTGTAGGTCGTCCTCGGAGCTCATGATTGTCGTGACCGCTTATGCAGTGGAGTACACTTCCTCGCGGACCCAGTCGTAGCCCTTGTCCTCGAGCTGCTCGGCCAGTTCCGCGTCGCCCTCCTTGACGATCTTCCCGTCGAGCATGATGTGGACCGAATCGGGCTCGACGTAGTCGAGAATCCGCTGGTAGTGGGTGATCTGGAGGATTCCCGTCCCCTGCTCGTCTCGCAGCGCGTTGATGCCGTGGGAGACGTCCTGGAGCCGGTCTATGTCGAGCCCGGAGTCGATCTCGTCCAGAACCGCGATCGCGGGCTCGAGGAGTGCCGCCTGGAGTACCTCGTTCTGTTTCTTCTCGCCGCCGGAGAAACCGGCGTTGAGATAACGCTGGGCGAACCGCGCGTCCATGTCGAGCAGTTCCATCTTCTCCTGGAGGAGTTGCTGGAATTCGGCGACGTCGACTTCGCCGTCGTCCTGGAGACCCTCGCGCGGGTCGCTGTCGTAGCCCTCGGATTCCTCCTCGGACGCTTCCTCCTCGCCGAAGAGGAGTTCCTCGCGCTCGTCGATCTTCGCGTTGAGCGCGGTGCGGAGGAAGTTCGTCAGGGTGACGCCCTCGATCTCGGCCGGGTACTGAAATCCGAGAAAGACGCCGAGAGCTGCTCGCTCGTGGGGCTCGAGGTCGAGCAGGTCCCAGGTTCTCGCGTCCGCTGGGATGTCGGTGTCGCCGAAGTCGTCGTCCTCGAGGTGGAGCAGGATCTCGCCCTCGGTCACCTCGTAGGCGGGGTGACCGGCGATGACCTTCGCGGTCGTCGACTTGCCGCTCCCGTTCGGTCCCATCAGGGCGTGGATTTCGCCCGAGGAGACGGCGATGTCGACGCCGTCGAGGATCTGTTCGTCCTCGTCCGCGACCGATGCGTGGACGTTTTTGAGTTCTAGGGTGGCCATTGATTAGGTCATCCTAAACCAAGAGAGTACGACGTTTAATGCTTGCGCAAGCGGCGGTCTCGTTTTGTGCCAAGCGAAGGTTTCTTTCGGTCCTCGAAAGGAGGGTGGCAGTCGTCGGGAGAAATCCATCACAAAGACCAAGCGTCCGTCGTCTGTCCCCACCAGTATGGACGAAACGACGTCGTTCGGAGGACGAACCGTCATCGTGACTGGTGCAAGCTCAGGCATCGGACGGGAGACCGCGATTGCCCTCGCGGACGGGGACGCCAACGTGGTGCTCGCCGCTCGCCGCGAGGAGCGGTTGCGGACGATTGCCGACGACCTGGAGACGCAGACGCTCGTGGTGCCGACGGACGTGACCGACGAGACGGCGGTGGCGAGTCTCGTCGAGACAACGGTCGAGGAGTTCGGGTCCATCGACGTGCTCGTGAACAACGCTGGTCTCGCGCGAGGGAGTGGCGTCTCGGGCCTCTCGACGGAGCAGTACCGGGAGATGATGGCCGTCAATACCGACGGGATGTTCTTTCTCACCCGCGAGGCGCTCCCCCACCTCGTCGATTCGGGTGGCCACCTGATCTTCATCGGGAGTTTCGCCGGCCAGTACCCGCGCCCCTTCAACCCGGTCTACGCCGCGACCAAGTGGTGGACCAGGGGGTTCGCGAAAAGCGTCTCCGCTGACGTCGGGGACGAGGACGTGGCCGTGACGGTGATCAATCCATCGGAGGTCCGGACCGAGTTCGGGTCCGAGGACGGGACCGCCTTCGAAGAGCAATTCGAAGAAGGCGAGGTCACCGAACCGGAGGAAATCGCGTCCGCGGTCGTCTTCGCTGCAGGCCAGGACGACTCGATGGTCTCGGAGATGGACCTCTACCGCCGCGATAAATTCGACTTCTTCTGACGGACGAACGAGCGGGTCCGCTCAGTCGTCCGCTGTCGCTTCGGGGGCCCCGTGATCGATCGCCGTCCCGAGGACGTCGAGGAAGGCAGCGAGCCACTCGGGGTGGTCGGGCCACGCCTGTGCCGTGACCAGGTTGCGGTCGGTCGTCACCTCGTCGACCCACGTCCCGCCGGCGGCTTCGACTTCGGGCCGTACAGCGGGATACGAGGTGAGTTCGTAACCCTCCAGTACGTCGGCAGCGGCGAGCACCTGTGGACCGTGACAGAGCGTCGCCACCGGCTTGCCGGCCTCGAAGAAGTGTCTGACGACCTCGAGTACCGCATCGTACGTCCGGAGGTACTCGGGAGCGCGGCCGCCGGGAACGACCAGGGCGTCGTAATCCGCTGGATCGACGTCGTCGAAGGTCTCGGTCACGGCGAAGTCGTGTCCACGCTCCTCCAGGTAGGTCTGGTCGCCCCGGAAGTCGTGGATGGCCGTCTTCACCGTCTCGCCCGCCTCCTTCTCGGGGCAGACGGCGTCGACCTCGTGGCCGACCATCTGCAGGGCCTGGAACGGCACCATCGTCTCGTAATCTTCGCCGAAGTCACCCACGATCATGAGGATTCTCTGGCTCATTGGCACACACCGTCCGGCGATACGCGCGGAGTCGTCATAATTTCACCGACCCGGCGACCCGGTGACGGAGCCATCACATGTAATTGCCGAGGCCGGTCTGGGTCTGCCCGCTCTTTACCTCCTGCCAGGAGACGTCGAGGGCCTCGAGCACGCGGGCGATGGGACCCTTGAGCGTCTTGTCGAGCATCTTCTCCCAGTCGACCTCGAACGCTGCCGGGATCTGGTCGGCGAAATCGTAGCAGATCACGTCGGGATCGCGCTTGAACTCGAGGTACAGCGGATCCTCTTGCAGTTCCGGTCGGTCTCTCTCGACGCGACGGAAGAACTCCGGATGGACCTTCTCGAGGTAGAGGCGTTTTGGCTTGCTCCCTCGCTGGAAGTTCGTCCCGAGGAGGAGGTTCGCGTACTTCGCACCGCGGACGTGGGCGGTATCGGTATCGTAATTGTTCAGGCGCTTTCCGATGCCCCCGGGGATGCCGACCTCCTCGAGTTCGACCTCGCCGGAGCGAAAGTCCTCGATGACGTCGTGGACGTAGTCCTTGACGCCCTCGACGTCGCCCTCCTTCACGATGCGCTCGATGACCGTCTTCTGGACCTCCTTCGTGATCGGGGCGATGTCGGAGCGTTTGTACTCGAACCCGGTGATGTCGACGTCGTCGACGTCCTTGCCCTCCTTCCAGACGATGTGGCCCGCGTAGCGTTTCTTCTTGCCCGCCTGGA
>JBDGUD010000002.1:37654-57746 GCA_042216165.1 Halanaeroarchaeum sp. | reverse complement strand
GGGCCAGCGAGCCGTCGTTGTGGACAGTGACGGTCTGGACCCTGTCGCCGAAGATGGATCCCTTCTTTGAGTCTAACTCTCTTACTATCGGTGAATTGTCCGTATATCTATCTGTATCACTGTAATAGCGCAGGTCATTGCCAATCTCGTTGATTTGGAATGGATCATTTGAAGAGAGGTCGATTAAATCTCCACTCGTCTGAACAAATCTGTGGATTTTTATAATACTATCTCCATCCTGAAACCCCTCTGACGTAGAGGCATATATGGTCAAATCTGATTCACTAGAACTGAATTTACTGACTGATAACGATGAATCAAAGCCTATATCATTTGTATTATAACTTCTACTTGATGTGGGATATTCATTCTTTAGCGCAATTATTGGGTCGTAATCATGATAATTATCATTGCTATAGTGTAATTCTAATCGGTCTTTTTGTGTGTCGAAGTGGTTAATTGAACGCGAAATCTTCCCACTAATTAATACTACGTCGTCTGTGCCAAGGTTGTCATCGAAACTCTCTATCAAGGGCTCAGAATAATCGAACTCCGAATCCTGATCATCATCAATCAATTTAACAGATGATGAAAATCCGGTTACAGAACTCCCAACGTCGAGATCACCACTTTTGACTGTACTTCCATTGAGATATTCAAACTTGAATCCCGTTAGCCGAAAGTCAGAACTATCTATAATCGAATCATCGTTAAAATCGAAATATACAGATTCTGTACTAGAAAATATTCCGTTGTTATTTCTATCCCAGTATTTCAGTGGCGTTTGGACGTTATTGTAGTTACTCGGGTTGTTTATCATAACATCCCCATCTTGAATCACGAGGTCGGATGAAGGCCCCGGGCCATCGTTATCGATGTCAAAAACGACGAGGTCGATACCATAAACATCACTTCCCTGCTCCCACTGCCCATTTACGTTTGGTGTAGTGTATGGATCTCCGTCGGTTGGACTGCCGCGGAGAATAATATCTTGTTTCGCATCGAAATAGCCATCTCTCGATGTATCAACCACAATTTGATCTTCCGGTCCAAATTCTCCAACAGGAGAATTTTTGGCACCGTCTGGATCAATTTCATTGACGGTAGGTGTTTGAATATAGTTCTCAAGTGGACTTCCACTGTCCTCCTCTTGACTTTTCACTTGACTTTTCGTCGAATAAAACAGATCAATGCTTCTTACATTACTATCATCAGGCCCAGAGTTAATTATCACTTTTGTAAACCGTTTGTCTCCAGCATTAATTTGTCCGTCATCGCCTGAAACATAGATCGGCTCACCGAAGGAGCGATTAGGCAATGGATCATAATTTCCGGCACCCGATTGGTCCTGATAATGTTCAAGGGCCTTCGATACGTCTGACAGCGATCCTGCGGAGCCTGAGTGAACAACGTTCGAAATTGTTCCCATCGTACCACCTTCAGATAATATTGGAAACTTATCTGTATATTTGGAAACTTCTGTATTTTGCACCGTCAAATATATGGTCTGTTTTTGAAATGTGCTATAGGTGGTACCACTGGGAGATATGTACGGATTTCCCTTTACTTGAATTACTGAATAAATATCGTCCATATGATCGTATTCATTGGATATTCCGTTAGGTACGTCGGTTACATCATCAAGAAATACAATTGAATCATTAAATGTATATCCATCAAATTCTGAACCCAAATTCACCTTATTACTAGTAAGTTTGAGAAGATCATCGCCCACCTTGAAATTCGAATCTGCTGTCTGATCGTTTATGTATCCATAATTGGATAAATCCCCGAATCTTTCCACATTTCCTCCATACATCGTACTTCTATACAATTCGACATCATCGCTCGCCACGGTCATATTCATGACTCGCACGGTCTGCCCGGGATAGGCGACGTCACCGCCTGCCCCACCTCCCGACGTCACGTTCGTACCGGCGACGAGACCGATGCCACCCATCGGAGCCGCGAGGATCGATGCAGCCGCGACGAGAACGACCAGAATCGTGCGTTTTCGTCCCGCCATCTCTCACCACGCTGCCGACGACCGGTTCGTCCGCGTCGCCGTCGTCGAAATCCGCCGTGCCAGCGTTCGAGGCCACGAACTCATATCACGACTTTCCGGATGGTGATAATATATCTTATTAATTCATCCTGGAATTTATCGATTTTCTAATTTAATTGAATATAACCAAACCACGATATAATGGGCTTAGAAGTCGGGGCGGTGAGACCGTCGGTCGCCCTCCGATGCCCCGGTACGGGTTGGTGTCTCCCCACGCTCCAGAATGCTGCACGAATCATCGAGGGAGCGGGGCGCACCGGCATTACGGGGATGGAGAATTCCGGGGAGTGGGTGGGTGACTGTGTGGGGGGAGTGGGTAGGGGGTGGAGGTGGGGGATGGAGAGCGAAAAAGGGGGATGGATGGAGGGAATGGGAGCGGGAAAGTGGGAAAAGTGGATGGAGGGAATGGGAGCGGGAAAGCGGAAAATGGGGGAGCCGAAGAGGGGGGGAAACAATCGGACTCGGGATTGGCTCAGGGGCGGAGGACGAGGATGTACGTGATGAGGGCGACGATGGCCGTTCCCACCGCCACGTTCTCGAGCGTGAACGCCACCATGCCGAGGTAGTCGAGTCCCCAGACGATGACCGACGCGTAAATCGCGGAGAGGATCAGGTTCATCGCGATGAGGACCCGGATGTCGCCTCGTGCCATACTGGGGACATCACCCACCCGGACAAAAAGTTACGGACTCGATGGTCCGGCCGGGACGCCATCGAGGGGACGGCTTCCGTCGTGGCGGCGGTCGGTGGCGCGCGGGGTATCGCCCCCGTGCGGCGTCTCGCGCTCGCGCACCTGGATCGTCACCGCCGATTCCGTCGCGTCGTCCACGACGAGGGCCTGGCCGGTGCCATCGGGGAGGCTGGCCGCGAGGTCGCCGTCGAGGTAGGTGGGGTTGGTCCTGGCGAGTGCGTCGACGTCCGGACCGGCCGTCAGGCGGTGGCTGAGCAGGAGGTCTGACTGGGATATCGCGACCTCGGGGAGTGCGGCTGGGCGTTGCGTCGCGAGGACGAGACTCACGCCGGGTTGGCGTCCCCGCGTAAGCAGCGTCCGCAGCGGATCGGCTGCGACCGTGTTCGTCACGGCGTGGGCCTCGTCGACGAGGAGCCAGGGGAGGGGAATCGTTGGATCGCGATGTGCCCGATCGTACAGTCCCCGTGCGACCGCGAAGACGATCGCCGCCCTGGCCTGTCGGGGAATCCCGGAGACGTCGAGGACGGTGACGCCGTCGGCGACCATCGCCTCCGTGGTGCGGGCGTCGCCGTCGAAGACGTCCCAGCGATCGGCGAGGGCCAGGTGATTCAGGACCGCTCGCCTCGTCTCCGGGGGCGCGCCGGCGGTCTCGACGACGGTTCGCATGTTCGCGAGCGTCGGGCCCATCGCGGCCGCTCGCCAGAGGAGGGCCCCCGGTCCAGACGTCGGGTCGATGTCGAGGAGCCGGCACCAGCCATCCGGGGGGAGGGCCTCGGCGCGAACCCGTGGGGACGCGATTCGGGCGACCGCGGGATGCTCTTCGAGACCCTCGAAGGCCCCCATCGGGTCCACGACGACGCCCCCGACTCCGCGACTCCCCGCGATCTCCTCTGCGAGGACGCCGAGCGTGTGTGATTTGCCGGATCCGCGCTTCCCGACGACGAGACCGACGTGGGGCCGGTCCAGATCGAACGAGACCGGCGCGCCGCGGCTACCGTCCGTTGCGAGGAAGTGCCCGAGCGTGCCGGTGGGGCCCGCGTCGTCGGACCGGCCGAGGACGAACGTCATGATCCCCGCTGGACCGGTCATGGTACCTAAGCGCTCGTCCGAGGGTTTATCTACCAACGCCGGTCCAACCCGGGTCATGTTCGACGCCTTCCGAAGCGACGAGCGGGCGATCGAGGGACTGCCGATCAGACTCGTCATCGCGTTCGTGGTCGGGGTGGCCGCGCTCAGCCTGATGTTGTCGATGCTCTCGGGGGTCGAGTCCTTCGGAGTCTCGGAACTGGACGCGAAACCCGACCCTCAGGTCCTCGGCCCCGGCTACCACCAGGTATCGGTCACCGCGATCGATTCCGACGGCACCCCGGTCGCCGGTGCGACGGTGCTCGTCAAGCGGGGCAGCGCCCAGCTCGACTCGGTCGCGGTCGGGACGACCGGCCCGAACGGCGTTGTCAGGTTCGATCTGACGCCGCGACTCGGGCCGAACCAGGCTGAGGGGACCCTCGTCCTGGAGGTGAAACCGCCGGCGGGCTCCCAGTACATGGATCGCCGGCAGAACGCGGAAATCCTGGTCGTTCGGGGGGCCTAGACCGAATCCCAGTCGATCCAGTCGCGCTCCCAGCCCCGCCGTCGCTCGGCCTCGCGGGCGGCCCGCTCGGCGTCCTCGCGCGCCGTCCGGTTCCGCTCGACTGCGCCGGCCTGCTCCCCCTCGACGAGCAGTGGGCGGAAGCCCACCGGCCCGAACTCCGCGACACGATCGCCGGCCTCCACGGCGACCAGCCGCTGGTCACCGGTACCGACGGGCATCACCAGCCTGCCGCCCGGCGCCAGCTGGTCGAGGAGCGCGGCTGGCGGTTCGACCGCGGCGGCCTCGACGAGGATGCGATCGAACGGCGCGTAGCCGGGCAAGCCCTCGGCACCATCGCGACAGTCGACCAGCACCTCGCCGTAGCCCGCCGACCTGAGGTTCCGGCGAGCGTCGTAGACCAGACCACGGGCGATGTCGACGGCGTGCACTCGCCGGGAACCGACCATCTCCGCGATGACTGCAACGGTGTACCCGACGCCCGCGCCGACGACCAGCACGGAATCTCCCTCCTCGACGGACAGGGCTTCCACGAGCCGCCCCGCGACCGATGGCGCGAGGACCGTCGACCCCCGGTGTTCGAAGGCCTGGTCCATGTACGCACGGTGACCGACGTCGACGAATTCGTGCCGGGGCACGGTCCGCATCGCTTCCCCGAGCGCCTCGCCGGTCACGACCGCCTTGGTCTCGTGCTGGAGACTCGCGACCATCTCGTCCCGGAGGGCGGCGTGCTCCATAGCGTACTCCAACCGCTCGGTCCCCTTCAATCGCCCGCCAGGTCACCAGGCCGACCAGGCGTCCGTCGACTCGTCCTCGGCGTAGACGCGCTTGACGTCCTTCGCCTCGACGGTGTCACCGGTCTCGCCCAGTTTGGGGAACGGGTAGCGTTCCTGGGCCGGCTCCCTGACGTGGATGTTCGTGACGGTGAACTCCTCGTCGTCGAGGCGCTTCGTCTCGCCAACGGTGAACGTCTCGTCCCCGGGCAGGTAGACCGTCAGACTACGCGTTCGGTCCCGGTCGCCGTCCCGGGGGTGCAGGGTCACGTCGACGGAGACGTTGTCGACGGCCCGGGTCCAGAGCGTCTGGACCTCCGCACCACTGGCCGAACTGGTCCGTTCCTCGGTGCCGACCTCGACGTCGGTGATTCGGACCTGCATGATCGCCTCCTCGGTCTCGACGAGGAACTCCTCGCCGACCCGCACCGTCTCGTCAGCCGGAATCTCGACGGTCGCCGTCAGCGACTCCCCGTCCTGGGAGACCACGACGTCGCGTTCGACCGTCCGCTGGCGCTCGACGGCCGTCTTGTGGACGTGCCCACACTCCGTGCACTTCACGGTCGCACGTCCGCCCCCGGTCGAGAGCACCTCGTGGACGGTCTCCAGGTCCGGGGAACACGACGGACAGACGACCCCGACCCGGTCCTGCTGGTGGCTCATGTGGCGTCGTAGCCGCCGAGTCCGTAAAAACCCGTGGAGTCACGTCCTTCCCGGAAGGGACACGGGCACGCCGTCCGCGTACACTGTCGGGTTCGTTATGATACCGTCGAGGTGGAGGGGTGCGCTCACGTCGCCGCCGATCCCGGCGTCGTCGCCGATCGCGAGGTGGACCGTGCCCGCCGCCTTCTCGTCGAGCAGCACGGACCCGACGAGGTCGCGGACGGCGACGTTCGTCCCGATCCCGAGTTCCGCGAGATTGTACGCGGCGTCACCGACGGACTCCGCGGCGGTCTCGACCTGGGATCTGATCTCGTCGTCTCCGATCTCGGTCACCCGGCCCGCCTCGACCTCGAAGCGAAGGGTCTGGTCGTCGGCGAGTCGGCCGTAGGGCATCATCGTTCCGTCGACGACGTACGTGCCGTCTGCGGTCTCCGGGCTGACGAAGACCTCCCCTGCGGGCAGATTCGAGAACGCCCCCGGGTCGGCGACCAGCCCGGTGTCTTCGCGCCACCTGCGGTCCCCCGGTCGAACGGTGACGTCGGTGCCGTTCGGTGCCGTCACCCGGATCTCGTCCGCGTCTCTGACCCGTTCGAGGAGGGTCGCGCAGTGTGCGGCGATCTCGTCGTAGTCGGCGTCGAGGCCGGTCGTGAACACCTCCTCGGTGATCCCCGGGAGCGTGGCTCCCCGCACTCCGTCCTCGGTGGCCCTGCTCCGCGCTCGGGTGTGGCTCAGACTCTTCGTGGTCGGTGCCAGGAACGCGTCGGCGGACCGCATGGCGGCCGCGACCGGGTCCGGTGGTTCCTCCCCGTGTTGCTCGCCGGGCGGATACCGGACGACCACGGCGTCGTCGGTCACGTCCGCGGCGGCCTCGTAGAGCGCCTCCGCGATGTCGCGGCGCTCGTCGTCGGTGACGACGACGCAGGTTTCCCCGGCGCTCAGGCCGAGACACTGGTGGACCGCGGTCTCGGCGCCCTCGTGCAGGCTCATGGCGGGTGAGATGGACGGGCTCCATTAACACCTTTCGACCTGCCCATCGACCCGTAATCGCACGACGGGCGTATGACATCGGCGATTCGTTCATGGCCGTGGGCCGCCTCGGTCCCGGTGGATGAACGAGCGCGATCACGTCGTCAACGCCGTGCTGTTGGCCGCCGGAATCGGGGTCGTCCTCTCGCCAGCCCTCGACGAAACGACCGCCCGCACCGCCCTCGAGGTCGGGATCCCCGTCGTTCTCGGTGCCCTCTTCCCCGACCTCGACGCCACCGTCGGGTCCCACCGGAAGACCTTCCACAACCTCCTCACGCTCGGTCTCTTCGCCGCGTTCCCGTTGCTCTTCTCGAACCTCTACTTCGTGTGGGTCGGCGTCCTGACCCACTACGTGCTCGACCTGGCGGGAAACGTCAGGGGGATGGCCCTGTTCTACCCCTGGCCGCGCGAGTACGACGTCCCGGTCGGCGTCACGGTGGACGACTCGCTGGCCACGGTCGTCACCGTCGCGGTGACATTCGTCGAGGTCGGAATCTTCTGGGCCGTCACCCACGGGCCGGTCCCGGCGGTACCCTGGCCAGCCGGCCTGTTCCCGGCCTGACCGCCGCACCTCGAAACCGTTAACCCGCTCGGGGGGCGAACCACTCGCATGATTCGGGTCGGGATCAACGGCTACGGAACCATCGGGAAACGGGTGGCCGACGCGGTCCGGGAGCAGCCGGACATGGCGGTCGTTGGCGTCGCGAAGACGCGACCGAACTTCGAGGCCGAACAGGCCCGACGCCGCGGATACGATCTCTATCCCGCCATCGAGGACCGGGCCCACCAGTTCGCCGACGCGGGCATCGAGACGGCCGGGGACGTCGACGAACTCGTCGCCGCGAGCGACGTGATGGTCGACGCCACGCCCTCGGGCGTCGGCGCCGACAACAAGGTCCTCTACGAGGAGCACGAGACCCCGGCGCTCTTCCAGGGCGGGGAATCGGACGACCTCGTCGACGTCTCCTTCAACGCCCGCTCGAACTACGAGGAGGCGGTCGGCGCCGACCACGTCAGGGTCGTCTCCTGTAACACGACGGGCCTCTCTCGACTCGTGGCCCCACTCGAGGAGCAGTTCGGCATCGAGAGGGTGCGCGCGACGCTCGTCCGCCGGGGAGGCGATCCGGCCCAGAGCGGCCGCGGTCCAATCAACGACATCCTGCCGAATCCGGTCACCCTCCCCTCGCACCACGGCCCCGACGTGAAGACGATCTTCCCCGACCTGGCCATCGACACGCTCGGTCTCAAGGTTCCCGCCACGCTCATGCACGTGCACTCGATCAACGTCACCCTCGAGGCGACGGCCAGCGCGGAGGACGTCCGGGAGGCGCTCGCCGGCGAGTCGCGACTCATGCTCATCGACGCGGACCTGGACATCGACGGGACGGGGGCGCTCAAGGAGTACGCACTCGACATGGGACGGCCGCGGGGCGACCTCTGGGAGAACGGCATCTGGAGCGAGTCCATCAGCGTCGAGGGACGCGACCTCTACCTCTTCCAGGCGATCCACCAGGAGTCCGACGTGGTCCCGGAGAACGTCGACGCGATCCGGGCCGTCCTGGACGCGGCCGACGCCGAGGAGAGCATCGAGCGGACGGACGCCGCGCTGGGCATCGACTGACCGGGGCCAACAGAATCCTTTTCCCCGTCCTCGACCAACCGATAGCCATGCGAAGAGACGACCGCGACGACCCATTCGACGACATTTTCCGGGAGATCGAGCGCATGATGGACGAGATGATGTACGGCCCCGATCGGCAGGGCGTCCGGGAGGGTGGCCCGGCGGAATTCGGGAGCGACACCCACGTCGACGTCCACGAGACGAACGACGAGGTCCGGATGGTCGCCGACCTGCCCGGCGTCGAGAAGGCAGACATCGCCCTCCAGTGCGACGGCGAGATGCTGACGATCACCGCGGACGGCGAGGCCCGCTCCTACGACGAACGTCTCACCCTCCCGTCGCGGGTGGATCCCGAGTCGGGGAGTGCCACCTACAACAACGGCGTCCTCGAGGTCGTCTTCGACCGCGTCGAAGCCGCGACCGACATCGACGTCGAGTGATCAGTCGCGGGCCGTCTCGCGAACCAGCCGGGCCACCCGGTCGTCGAAGTCGGCGACGTACTTCTCCGCCGCGTCGATCGTCGGCCGGGCATTCGTCTCCGTGACGACGACGCGGTCGCCGGTGTCCAGGAGGTCGACCCCCAGCAGCGAGACGTCCATCACCGCTGCCACTCGTTCGGCCAGCGCCCGGTGCTCGTCGGGGAGATCCTCGCCGACCGCCGCTGCCCCGCGGTGGACGTTGTGCTTCCAGGCCCCGCCCTCGGTCGGGGCGGTTCGCTCGACGGCGCCGGCGTACTCCCCGTCCACGACCATGACCCGGTAGTCCGTCGCGTCCGGTACGAACGCCTGGACCAGAAACGACCGGTCGCCGACGGCTGGGTTCTCGTGGAGGAGGTCGAGGTAGTCGGTGACGCCCAGAAAGGAGTCCCGGTCACCGACCCGGACCACGCCCCGACCCCGGGTCGTGGAGTTCGGCTTGACGACCACGGGCCCGTCGAAGGTCTCGAAGGCGTCGAGCAACGCGTCGTCGCCGACCGGACTGGAGACGAGGACGGTTTCCGGGACCGGTACGTCGGCCCGCGACAGTCGGGCCAGCGTCTCGGCCTTGTTTCGGGAGCGGAGGACGTCCTCGCGGTCGTTCACCCAGGGGACGTCGAGGAGGGCATCGAGGACCCCTCCCTCCATGACCCGACCCGGGAAGACGTAGCCAGCATCGAAGCGACCCGGATC
This sequence comes from Halanaeroarchaeum sp., assembly GCA_042216165.1. Taxonomy (GTDB): domain Archaea; phylum Halobacteriota; class Halobacteria; order Halobacteriales; family Halobacteriaceae; genus Halanaeroarchaeum. The sequence continues at coordinate 48,150 of JBDGUD010000002.1, read as the reverse complement.
GAACGGCGGATCAGCGAGCGAGACGGTCCGCTCGCTGGCGGTCACGTACTCGACGTCGATGCCGCGCTCGCCCAACCGGTCCCGAATGCGCGCGAACGTTTCTGCGCGATGGGCGACCGCGAGACGAACCATGCGAACCGGCCTACGCCGTCAGGAGCTCCTGTCCGCGCTCGACGTTGATCTTGCAGGGCGGCGTGAGTTTGTTGTAGGCTCGCCGGAGTGCGTCCTTGACGACGGGGGCCTGTTCGGGCGTGCAGTAGGCGGTGAACAGCTGCTCGCCCTCCTGGATCCGCGCGGCGGTACCCACGGGGACGCCGAACGCCTGGCGCATCCCGTCGGAGACACGGTCCGCGCCCGCGCCCGTCGCCTGCTTGTTCTCGCGGAGGATCTGGTGGGGGAACTTCCGGAGGACCATCTTGTAGGTGCCCTCGCCGAGTTCCTTGATGAGATGACGGTTGGCCGAGAGGCGCGCCGCCTCGAGGGCGCCGTGGCGCAACTGGACGGACTCCTCGGGGACGAGGCTGATCTGGACGGGCCAGTCCTCGGGGTCCGTGTCGAGGTCGCCCATGTTGTGTTGTGCGATCTTCGAGCCCGGGATGCCCGTGACGTAGTCCCGCCGGGTGTAGGCGGGCTTGTCGATGTCCCGGTACATGGAGGCCGGCTTGTCGGACATGGTTACTACTGTGTGCTCAGGACGAGTACCTGTATAAGACCTTCGAAGCCCCGTTCCACCCGTTCACTGGCCGCCCGTCCAGGACACCCTCGTCGCCCCGGGACGACCGCCGGTGGTCGTCCCGAACTCGCCTCACGCGAATTCGAGGACCTCGCCGTCCGCGGGGATCGACACCCGGTCGGCGACGCCTGCCGCCGCGAGGGCGTCTTCGAGGTCCGCCCGGGTCTCGAGACAGTGATTGATCGCCTCCACGTGGACCGCAACGACCTCGGCACCGGGGACCGCCCGGCAGACCCGCTCGACGTCGGCGGCCGTCATCGTGATCGGCTCCCCCTCCACGAATCGTGCTCCTCCGGCGTTGCAGACGACGACGTCCGGATCGTGGGTCCCGAGGGCGTCCTCGAGTCCCGGGTACCAGACCGTGTCGCCCGCGACGAACAGGGTGGGCTCGGCCGGGTGCTCGAAGACGAACCCCGAGACGGGCCCCATGGCTTCGGCGAGGTCGTCGTGGCCGTGTCGCCCCTCGGTCCGGGTGAGGTCGATCCCGTCCCACTCGGTTCTGCCGGTCACCGGCCGGACGTCGGTGAACCCGTCCTCCCGGAGTGCGTCCGCGTCCGCGGGCTGACAGAACAGGGGGAGGTCGGCCGGGAGTGCGGTCTTCGCCGCCTCGTCGAGGTGGTCGCGATGGAGGTGGGTGACCACCACGGCGTCGACGCCCGCAAGATCGAAGGTGGGCAGGGGGACGAGCGGATTGCGCCGGTCGTTCGGGGTGTTCTCGATCGGTGGCGTCGACCCCTCCTCGGCGAGCATCGGATCGACGAGCACCCGCCGGTCGCCGTACTCGAGGACCAGCGTGGCGTGTCGCAGGAGCCTGACGGCGGTGGGATCGGGGGGCATGGCGCCCACTTGCCGCCCCGGCGGTATATCTGTTCGGCGTGACTGGCCGACGGCACTGTTCAGATACGATTGCGTTGTACGCGACCTTGGAGTTTCCGCCGCCTCCGAAAGCCCCCTCGCGCTCTGCGTCGCCGGGCGGCAGGCCGCCCGGCTGCTAGCGATTCCTCCGGAATCGCCCTGGCTGCGAACCTCGCTGCGCGCGCCTACGGCGTGCGTGCGGGTTGGTTCGAGAGAGCGGTGCTCTCTCGTCATCACGAAAGACGCGCCGCGTCTTTCGAACGATCTCGCTCGCCGACCGCTCGGCCCCTTTCGAATTCCCACCCGACGCCGGTTGGTTCACCTGCTTGCGCTTATCTGAACAGTGCCCTGGCCGACAGGGTGAATCACTAAGTGGAGCGGGAGCGAACCGACGTCCATGGGACAACCGGGGATCTTCTTGTCGCTCTTGCTCGTCGTCGGTGCCGTCGGGGGAGCCGCGTCGGGCATCGCCGCCGCCCAGCCCACGGTCACTCTGACGGTCTCCGTGACCACGCCCGCCGGCGAGAGCGTCGACGCCGCCACCCTCACGGCGACCTGGGACAACGGGAGCACCACCGCCGAGACCGCGTCGAACGGGAAGGCGTTCGTGGACGTCCCCGAGGGGGCCGACGTCTCGATCGCGGTCGATCACCCCGACTACGTCCGCAACGCCCCGTACCAGGTTGCGGACGCGAGCGAACGCGACGTCTCGATCACCGTCTACGAGGCGGCCCGGGCGACGATCGCCGTCGAGGACGCGGAGGGCCCGGTCGACGGCGCCAGTGTGACGATGGCGAAGGGCGGGACGACGGTCCTCGACGCCGAGACGACCGACGGGACGGTCAAGACCGGGACGATCGAGGCTGGCGAGTACGACGTCCGGGTCGCGAAACCGGGCTACTACACGAAGACCCTCGACGTGACCGTCGAGAACGACACGACCAGGACGATCGCCATCGAACGCGGGTCCGTCTCGCTCGTGGTCAACGTCACCGACGACTACTTCGACCCGCCACGGGGGGTCGCAGGCGCGACCGCCGAGGTGGGGGACGTCGGGACGATCAAGACCCAGTCCAACGGGGTCCAGCGGATCAGCGTCCCCGTCAACACGCGGCTGAACGTCTCGGTCACGAAGGACGGCTATCAGACGGTGACACGGTCGGTGGACGTCGACGAGTCCGACGTCACGCTCGCCGTCGATCTCGCCAGGACGCCCGCGCTCGAGGTCGATCTGATGAGCGACCGGGTCGTGGTGGGCGAGCGGGTTCTCGTCCGGGTGACCGACGAGTACGGGGATCCGGTTCCCAACGCGACCGTCCGGATGAACGGGTCCGCTGTCGCGACCACCGGTCCCGAGGGTACCGCGACGGTCACCGTCGAATCCGCCGGCGATCACGCGGTGACCGTGACCACCGACTCGCTGACGTCGCCGGCGGTCACGGTCACGGGCGTCGTTCCGGCGGGTACCACGACGACTTCCGTCACCACCGCGCCGACCACCGACGCTCAGACGACGCGGCCGACCACGACGGGGCCGGTCCCGGGGTTCGGCTGGCAGCTGGCGATCGTCGGCATCGCCCTCGTCGCGGTCCTGTTCGGGATCCGCGCCTGGCAGCGGGGCTGATCCGGCCAGGGCGACCCCCGAGCGGTTATGCTACCTCCCGCCGTCCAGGAGGGCATGGCTGAGTACACGGCCCGGGCGGAGTACCACCCCCTCGAGGCGGTGCGCGTCCACGAGCCCGGCCTGGAGATCTGGTCTGGCGCCCTCGACCCCCCGTCCAACCTCTTCGAGGGGCCGGTCGCACCTCGCCAGGCTCGGCGCGAGCACCGTCGCTACGTCGAGGTCCTCGAGCGAAACGGCGTGACGGTTCACACCCTGGCGGGAGACCTCGCCAGCGCCGGGGTCCTGGACGACCTCGCACGCGAGTACGCCAGCGTCGACGAACTGGACGCCGTCCTCGATGCGTTCGACGATCGAGAGACACTCGATCTCGTCCTGGCGAGAGCCCGGCTGGAGCGGGGCGGGAACGATCCCTCCGCCGTCCACGTCGAGCGACCGATCTCGAACGTCTACTTCCAGCGCGACACGACCATCCTGGGCGACCGGGGCCGATCCTCGCGAACATGCATTCGCCGGTCCGTCGGCCCGAAATACCCCTGGTCCGCCAGGCCTGGGAGGGAATCGGTGCGCCGCCGGTGTACGAGGCCACCGGCGGCCCCATCGAGGGCGGGGAGTTCGTCCCGGCCGGGGAGTTCGCTCTCCTCGGGGGCTCGGGCGTGGTGGATGGCGAGGAGGTCGTCGTCAGGACCAGTTACGAGGCGGGTCGCGACCTGCTGGCGGCGGAAGCGGTGTCGTACGACCAGGTGGGGCTGGTCCGGGCGCCCGTCGAGGCCGAACGCCGACTCCGGGAGCAACCCGGTGGTCCGTCGCGCCTGATGCACCTGCCGGGATGGTTCAACGTCGCCGCCGAGGGCCTCGCGGTCACGTTCCCCGAGATGGCCCGGGCGGCGACCGTCGAGGTGTTCGAGCGCCGTGCCGACGGCTACGAGGCGGTGGAAACGACGTCGCTCCTCTCCTTCCTGGCGGCGCGTGATTACGAAGTGGTCGCGGCCGACTGGGGGGAGCGGTGGCCGACGAACTTCATCGCGATCGACGACGGCGTGGTCGTGGCGCTCCACGACCCCGACGAGACGGGCGACTATCGACCCGAAGACAACCCGACCATCGAAACCCTCACCTCCCGCGGTGTGACCGTGCTCCCGGACGGCGTGGGACTGCCGACGGGAGCCCTGACCGGCGGTGGTGGTGGCCTGCACTGTATGACGGCGCCGGTCAACCGCGGGTGAATTGTTCGACGAACCAGGCGCCGGCGCGGTCGGCCACCGCCTCGAGTTCGCCCTCGCCCTCGAAGAGATGACCTGCGCCCTCGACCACCGACACGCTGCTCTCGCACGCGAGCCGGTCGTTCGCGTCCCGGTTCCAGGCCAGCACCTGGGTGTCCGCACCCCCCACGACGAGGAGCGTGGGAGCGTCGATTGCGTCGAAGGCCTCTTCGGCGAGGTCCACGCGGCCGCCCCTGGAGACGACGGCGGCGACGCGGTCGCGTCGCTCCGCGGCGGCCCGGATCGCCGCCGCGGCACCCGTGCTGGAACCGAACAGTCCGATCGGCAGGTCTCCGACGTCGTCCCGCTCGCCGACCCAGTCGGTGGCGGCGACGAGCCGGTCGGTGAGGAAGTCGATGTCGAAGCGGTTCTCGCGGGTCTGGTCCTCCCGGGGGGTCAACAGGTCGAACAGGAGGGTCGCCAGGCCTCGATCGACCAGCGTCTCCGCGACGAACTGGTTGCGGGGACTCTTCCGACTGCTCCCGCTCCCGTGTGCGAACACCACGAGCCCCCCGGGGTCCGGCGGCACCGTGAGGTCCCCGGGGAGCGACACGTCATCGGTCTCGATCGAGACGGTGGTGGGCTGGGGCATGGCGTCGTGTGTACCTCGGTGCCCCGCCACCGTAAATGTCCGCTGGACGACCTGTTTTGCGGCGGAACGCGCCGAAACCCTTTCGCTGGACGCTCTGGAGATGAAAATTCCTTTACCGCCGGAGTGACCGACCCTCTCAGAAGGTGATCCGAGTCGTCGCTCGGCCGGTCCCTGCCGCACTGCCCGAAGAGTGCTGTGCGACGCCGCGCGGGGTGAGCGGTTGACATGTTCGGCGTCGGCGTCCCCCTGGTCGGACTGCTCACGCTGGTCGTCCTCGGCTTTCTCATCGCGACGACGGTCAACACGTTCGCGATGGAGGCCGCCGTCCTCTTCACGCCCGCGTTCCTGTTCGTCTTCCCGGTGCTCGTGCCCGGCTTTCCGTCCCTTTCGGTCAACGCGGCCATCGGGCTGGCGCTGTTCGTCGAACTGTTCGGCTACTCCTCCTCCGTCGGGGCCTACTGGTACCGCCACCAGGTCGACTTCAACGTCGCCGTCAAACTCCTCGCCGTGACGGTCCCGACCGCGGTCGTCGCGCGGATGCTCTCCTACTTCGTCCCGTCCGACGTCCTGATGGTCGGTTTCGGCGGCCTCCTCCTGGTACTGTCACTGGTCCTCTACGAGGCTCACCAGCACGGCCCCTCGATCGTCGACCGGGTGGCCGAGAAGCCGGAGATATCACCGCTCGCCGTCCTCGACGAGGAGTACGAGCCCCGGACGCGGGTGCTGACTGACACCCACGAGGCGGTGGAGACGCCACCGAGCGAGACGATGGGCGGTCCCGCGACGTCCCCCGACGAGCGGGGGTCCGGCCGGGCGGTGATGGGCGACGGCAACGACGCCACCGACTTCCACCTCGAACCGCCGGACTTCCTCGTCACGGTGCTCGGCGGCACGCTCGCCGGCCTCGTCGGCATCGCCATCGGCGAACTGACCCAGTCGATGCTCGCCATTCGCCGACGGGTCCCGCTCAAGCTCTCCACCGGGACGAGTGCGCTCGTCCTTCACGTCACGATCGTCGCCGCACTGGTCGCGAACGTGGCCCTCCTCCGCCTCGCGCCGTCGATCACCGGCGCGGGGTTCACGGTCCCGTTCGGGGTCGGGTCGTTCGTCGCGTTCGGCTGTTTCTTCGGCGGCCAGGCGGGCGCGTACCTGAACAACCGCCTGTCGGAGGAGACGGTGATGGTCATGCTGATCGGCGTCTACTTCCTGGTCGGCCTGGTCGTGCTCGCCCGGACGCTGTTCCTCGGCGGCGCGGTTCACTGACCGGGGTGGTCGTCCGTTTTTTGGTGGCGGGCCGCGACGGTCGGCACGGGAGCCATGACAGCACTTCGCCTCAGCAGTCCGGCATTCGACGACGGGGACGCCATCCCCGACCGGTACGGCTACACCGCGGACGACGTCAATCCGCCGCTCGAAATCTCGGGCGTTCCCGGGGGATGCGAATCCCTCGCCCTCGTGATGGACGATCCCGACGCCGTGGAGCCGGCGGGGAAGGTCTGGGACCACTGGATCGTCTGGAACCTCGATCCCGACACGTCAGAGATCCCGGAGGCGTGGGACGCGGCGGACGCGGTCGAGGGGCGCACCGACTACGGCGAGGTCGGGTACGGCGGCCCGAACCCGCCGGACCGGGAGCACACCTACCGGTTCCGCCTGTACGCTCTCGACGTGACCCTCGACCTCGAGGAAGGGGCGACGAGCGACGACCTCGAGGCCGCGATGGAGGGCGCGATCCTCGCGACGGCGACCCTGGAGGGAACGTACGCCCCATGACTGCCGACTGGGTCCAGTGTCCCGAGTGCGGGTGGACCGGCCAGGCGGCAGACCTCGATCACGGCACGTGCCCCAGTTGTGGGACGAGCGTGCCGACCGACTAGATCGGGACGCAGGATCGGCGGACGGAGACGCACCCCATTGGGCCCGGATCAGAACGAGACGTCCCGGTCACGGCCGGGATTCGGCGCCCGGTCGTCGTACCCTTTGCGCCCGACGTGTTCCTCGGTCAGGTTGGCGAGGAGCGTCCCGTGGAGGTCGTCAGCGGACTCGTACCGTCGCTCGTCGCTGACCGCGAGGACCGACTCGACCGGAACGGGCTCGCCCTTCGGCGACCGGATGGATTCGTCCTCGAGCGATTCGACGACCTCCTCGTGATCGGCGGGGAAGCGACACGCTCGCTCGATGACGTCGCGGGCTTCGGCAGGACTGTGCGGCATGGGGGCGGTGATCGGGCCCTGACGAAGGAGAACCTTGGGGCCGTCGAGCGTCTCGAGGGTTTCGCCGCTCACTCCCGGGAGTCGTGTTCCTGGTAGATCACGTGGCCGCACGCCTTGCAGTGTGAGGCGTCGGGGTCGTGATACGCGAGACCGCAGTTCGGACAGGTGACGTTGACCTTCTCGCGGGAGGTCCACTCCCTGACGATCTTGCTCGCCTGGCGCGGGATGACGACGATGGCGGCCAGGATCGCCGCGACGGTCACCCATCGCCCGGCCGACGTCACCGGGATGACGTCCCCGAACCCGACCGTCGAGAGGGTCACGACCGTGTAGTAGAAGGCGTCGCCGAAGGTCGCCACCGCGGGATTGGCGGCGGACTCCGCCGCGTAGAACAGGCCGGCGGCGACGGTCAGGAGCACGAGGATCGTCAACAGCAACGTCGTCGCCCGGAGCGTGTTGTCCGAGACCGTCCCGAAGAAGAACTCCGCGTCCCGCGTGAACCGGTAGAAGCGCAAGACGCGGACGATTCGCAGGACGCGCAGGAACCCCACCTGGACCACCGGGACACCCACGGGAACGATCAGCACGAGGAACGTGGGGAGGATGGCCACGAGGTCGACGACCGTGTAGGGGTTCGTCGCCTCCGCGATCCGGTCCGGGGCGCCGTACAGGCGCAACACGTACTCGGCGAGGAAGACGAGCGCGATGGCGACCTCGACCTCCCAGAGCAGCGACCGCGTCTCCGCGTCGATGGGATGGTTTCGGCGACGTAGATCGCCACGAAGACCAGGTTGAACAGGAGAAGGGCGACGTCGACGACTTTCCCCACGACCGTCCGATGGTCCAGCAAGTAGAACTGGACCGCCTCCCGTGACGTTCGCCCTGCCGACGCCCCCTCGCCGCCGTTCATGGGACGAGATACGATCCTCGGCCAATAAATTCCCCGGACGTCACGCCACACCGGCGGGGGCAAACCGGTTATCCGTCTGATTCCGCCGCCTCCACTGCACCGGATTTATAGTCACCTGCGCGAACGGTTCGACACATGGCACCAGACAACACGGTCGGCGTCGTCGGCCTCGGGCAGATGGGCGGGCGGATGGCCCGTCACCTGATCGACGGGGGGTGGACCGTCGTGGGGTACGATCTCGACGAGACGGCGCTCGCGACTGCCGAGGAGTACGGGGTGGACCCGGCGGCGTCGGCTGCGGCGCTCGCCGGTCGCGTGGACGTGGTCGTCACGAGTCTACCGGATCCGGACGCCGTCGAGTCGGCCTACCTGGGAGAGGCGGGCATCGCGGCGGGCGCCCACGACGACCTCGTCGCCCTCGAGGCCAGCACCAGTTCTCCCGAGACGACGGTGACGATAGACGAATCGACCGACGTGGACCTTCTCGACGCGCCGGTCAGCGGGGGGACGGAGGGAGCCAGGGACGGGTCGCTCACCGTCATGGTCGGCGGGGACGAGGGGACGTTCGAGCGCGAGGACGTGCAGGCGGTTCTCCACGCGCTGGGGGCCGACGTCTACCACCTCGGGGACCTCGGTGCCGGTCACACCACGAAGTTGCTGAACAACCAGATCGGGTCGGCCGTCCGGGCGGCGACGCTCGAGGCGGCGGCGGTCGCGGCGGTCGAGGGCGTGGACTGGAAGCCGTTTCTGGAGGTGGTGCGGCACTCGAGCGGGTCGTCCTACATGTTCAGAAAGCGGATGCCACGCGTCCTCAACCGGGAGTTCGAGCCGGGATTTTCGATGGCGAACACCCGGAAAGACGCCCGACTCGCCATGGAGATGGCCGACGCGGTCGACGCGCCGACCCCGATCACGAACGTGGTCCACCACCTCTACAAGCGAGCGGACGCCGAGGGGCTGAGCGACGAGGACAACGCCGCCGTCGTCAAACTCTTCGAACGGACGACCGGCGTGCCGGTCGAGTCGGAGGAGTACATCGACCACGACTTCCTCGACTGGCGGGAGATATAGCCGTCAGGGCTCTGGAAACTCCTCCTGGTACGCCGTGCCCTCGACGCGGTCCTCCCGGAGGGGCCAGAACGCCAGGAGCGTCGCCGACTCGCCCACGGTCCGTGACGTGTGCGGTATCTCTGGCGGGACGGTGAGTGCGTCGTAGGGCGCCAGTTCGACGCGCTCGCCGTCCACGAGGAAGTCCAGACGGCCCTCGATGAGCACGTTGGTCTGCTCGTAGGGGTGGGTGTGGGGCTCCGCGTCGGGCCTGTCTGGCTCGATTCGCGAGAATCCCAGGAGCTGGTCGATGCCCCGGAAGACCACCTGTTCGAACCCCTGCTCGCTCCGGTGCGGTTCGATCGATGCGAGGTCGTACACGGACGGTATGGCGTCCCTGTCGTAACTGCGTGCCATCTGTTAACCGACCCGGTAGCGCCGGCATAAGACTATCGGCGACCGGGCATTTCCGCCCTCGATGCGACCAGTCAGATCGACTCGATCAACTCCATCTGCATGGCCATCTTGCGCTCCTTGTAGTTGACGTCCACCGGATCGACGTCGCCCACGTCCTCGGGCCGGAAGAGGAAGGCGACGTCCTCGGCGTGGACGTCGCCAATGAACGCGTCCCCCTCGCGGACGAGACGCGACCGCCTCGCGTCGTCGGCGAAGACGTCGTAGGAGACGACGCCGATCGCGTCCTGTTGGCCCAGGAGGTAGAACTCGGCGGGATTGGGCAGTTCTTCCTTCTCGTTGGTCCCCAGGCTGTTGTGCAGGCGTGGATTGGGGTCGCGTTCGTTCTTCCGGACGTTCGTGAACAGCATGTCCGATTCGTACTTGAACTCGACGTCGTAGCCGTACTTCGTGTCGACGAAGTCCCGGCCCTCGTCGTCGACCCACTCGAGACGGCCGTCCGTGTAGACCTCGAGACACCGTTCGATGATGTCGGACTTGTCGAAACGGTCCTTTCGGCCGTTGAGCTGGTCGCCGACAGACGTGACCAGGGTCACGTACCGCTCAACGTCGAGCGATTCGACCAGGTCCCTCGCGTACTCGGCGTCGCTTTCCACGGTTGGTCGAACCCACGGACGGTTCCCCCATTGACGTTTCGGGTCCCGGTGGGGATTACGGCGATCCACCTGCGATCGCCGGGATTCCGCGCACGATCCTCTGGGACACTTTCAGGTCACATCCAGGGCACGTCGAGGTGACCTGGATGCGCCTCGAGATGACCTGGATGCGCCTCGAGGTGACCTCTCCGCA
>JBDGUD010000002.1:0-37554 GCA_042216165.1 Halanaeroarchaeum sp. | reverse complement strand
TGACCTGGATGCGCCTCGAGATGACCTGGATGCGCCTCGAGGTGACCTCTCCGCACGCCGAGGCGACCCGGATACACCGTCCGGTGACCGCCACCGGACGGGTCGCCACCGACTAACCCTGGACCGTCAGCGCGCCGTTCAATTGCATGTGCGTGTGTCCTGGGCCACAGTACTCCGTGCAGACGTACCCGTATTCGCCGGTCGAATCGACGGTCACCGTCTTCGTCACGGGGGCGGTCATGTCCCCGGGCAAGGTCACGTCGGCGACGGTGTCGCCGCCCGGTCCGGTGACCCCGAGGCCGTGCGTCTTGTACTGCTCTTCGGCCTCCGCCAACTTCGACTCCCAGGAATCGACCGACGATCCCGTGGCCTCCGCGATCCGTTGGACCGAGGCGTGCTCCCAGTCCTTGTAGTTCTCCTTGGCCGCCTGATAGACCGCGTCGGGGATATCGAGTTCCTCTCCCTCGGCGATCGGTTCGAGGTTGACACCGTGGATGGCCAGCGTCTGGCCCGTGGACAGGTCGAGCGTATCGACCACCTCGCCGTCGGGGGTTATCTGCCGAAACCCCCAGTGGAACGCCACGACGTATACCTCCCGGTCGGCCGATTGACCCCCACCGCCACCACCGGTACATCCCGCGATCGAGCCGACCAGCCCGGTCGCGGCCGCGCCGCCCGCCGCCCGGAGGAGACCCCGTCTGGACATCGTCTGCCCCGCTCCCGTCGCATTCGCCGAGTCGGTGCGATCGTCAGTCCGACGCCCGTCGAACATACACTGCGGGACTACCCGGCAAATGAAGGTATACCCCAGGGGTATTGTCACACGCTGACTATGGCCACGTGAATCCGTTCAGCGAGACGTGGAGGGCGACGAACCCGAGCGCGAAGACGACGGATTCGATGCTGTGGACGGTCGTGATGGGGAGCGCAACGGTCTCCAACAGCACCGACTCGAGTGCGAGTCCGGCACCCAGGAGGCCGAACCCGACGACGGAGTACAGGTGCGCCGGACGCTCCGTCCGTCGGTACGCCCTGGCACTCGTGACGGTGATGCTGACGGCGAGGAGGATGCCGACCGCTCGCCCGAGCACCAGCAGGATCGGGAGCGCGTCCATCTCAGTCCGACTCCAGTTCCGACCAGACGTCCACGAACCGCTCGACGCGGTCGTCCTCGTCGAGCACGACGGTGACGTCGGGGTGGTCCGGTTCGACGGTCACCTCGATCTTCTCGACGTCGGTCGTGTACTCCGTGTGATACCGGTCGTCGCGCTCCCTGACGGGCGCGGCGGAGACCAGACCGACGTCCCGGAGCGTCTCCAGCCGCCGGTAGATCGTCTTCAGCGAGGCGTCGCAGACCTCCGCCAGATCCTTCGCGGACTGGGCCTGCTCGTGCGTGCGGTTCACGATCCGCATCGCCGTCTCGTCCGCGATGACGTTCAACATCCGCTGTGCCTGGCTGTCGTCCACGACGACGCCCTCGTCGGGCACCAACCCCTTAATTAATGGCTCATTGTGGACTCTCGCCGACCCTGCTACGGCGAGACCGGGCCGGTTCGTCCGACCGCGTGCGAATTCTGGGGCGGAACTGCGGACTGCGGGTTTATGAGTGAACGCGAACAATCCACTCCCACGGCCGAGTCCAGTCGGCTGCAGCATCCATGGACGTCGACAAATTCCAATCCGAGCACGTACCGACCGCGACCGACGCCCCGTTCCAGCTGGAGAACAGTTACACCCTCGACGTCGCCGTCGATGGCGAGGCCATGGCGAAGGCGGGATCCATGATCGCGTTCACGGGCGACCTCTCCTTCACCGGGAGGAGTTCCGCCGAGGGCGGCATCGGCGGGTTCATCAAACAGGCCGCGACCGGTGAGGGGACCCCCGTGATGACCATCGAGGGTCGGGGCCACGTCTATCTCGCCGACGGCGAGAAGAAGGTCCATCTCCTCGAACTCGACGCCGGCGACTCGATCACGGTCAACGGCGAGGACGTGCTCGCGTTCGACGCCGGGGTCTCCTACGAGATCACGTCGATCGACAGCCTCGCCGGGGCGTTCGCCGGCGGGTTCACCAACGTCCACCTCCAGGGCCCCGGGTTCGTCGCCATCACGACCCACGGCGATCCGATCGTTCTCGAGCCCCCAGTCGCGACCGACCCCGCCGCGACGGTCGCCTGGAGCGGCCCCTCCCCGAACGTCACGGTCAACAGGAACCTCTCGGACATGATCGGCCAGGAGTCCGGCGAACGGTATCAGATGGACTTCGCGGGCGAGGACGGCTTCGTCGTCGTCCAGCCCTACGAGGAACACGCCGGCCAGGCCTAGACGCGCCCGCTGGCGGGTCTCTACGCGCCGTGCCCCTCGAATATCGCAGGCACCACGAACGCCACGGTCAGGACGAGAACCGCGATGCCGACGAGCAGGACCGGACCGGCCTGGTGGCCCAGGCCGACGGCCCCTGCGACCCCCGTGGCCACGGGATCGGTTAGCCTCTCTATGCCCTGGCCGGCGACGCCGCTGGCGCCGACGCCGATAGCCGCGGTGATCCCGGCCGGCGGACCGCCGGCTCGCAGGGCGCGTCGCGGACGTGAGCGGGGGTGACCGGACACGTGGTCGAGTCTGTCGCCGCCGCCCGGATAAGTGGATCCCTTCACTCCCGCGGATCGTGGCCGTCACCCGCACATCGAAGGGTTGCGCGGTCGTTCACGTCACCCGGCGTCGTTTCTTCCGCCACTCACCCCCGGTCGGGAGCATATTTCCCGCTCGCGGACTCGGTCGCTCCACTCGCTCGTCGGTTCGCGGAAAATATGCCGCCTCCCGGATTGTGAACCACGGTCGGACGTGCTCGCTTCGCTGCGCACGACCTCCCTGATTCAAATCCGGTTGGGAGCATATTTCCCGCTCGCGGACTCGGTCGCTCCGCTCTCTCGTCGGTTCGCGGAAAATATGCCGCCTCCCGGATTTGAACCGGGGACAGCTCGATCTTCAGTCGAGTGCTCTCCCAGTCTGAGCTAAGGCGGCGCATCCTGACGGATGCCGACGAGGGAAAAAAGGATTTCGAATCCCCGGCCGGCACGCGGCCGAACAGCGAACCCCCCGGCCGGCCCGCGCCCGGCGACAACCGTCCCACTCAAGGGGCCGTCACGACACGAGTCGAGCATGGACCCCGGGAAAGTCGACCGCGCGTTCTTCGAGCAGCACATCGGGGATCGGCTGGGGGCGGATCGGGCGGACGTCCGTCTGGAGCCGGCCCACGGGGCCGACTTCGGCGCGATCGACGTGGGCGACCGCGTGGTCGCGCTCGCGACCGACCCACTGTTCGTCCTCCGGGATCTGGGCCTCGAGCGGGCGGCGTGGTTCGCGTTCCACATCGTCGTAAGCGACGTGGCGCTCTCCGGGATCCCGCCGACGCACCTCACCGTCGATTTCAATCTCCCGCCGGAAACGGACGCGGCGACGTTCGAGACCATCTGGTCTGTCTTCGACCGGGAGGCACGGGACCTGGGCATCGGCGTCGTCACCGGGCACACGGGTGCGTACGCCGGGACGGCCTTCCCGACGATCGGTGGGGCGACGGGCATTGCGGTGGGCGATCCGGCAGATCTGGTGTTGCCCACCGGGGCGCAACCGGGGGACGTACTGGTCGCGACCAAGGGGCCGGCTGTGGAGACGACCGCCGTGCTCGCGACGGTCTTCGGCGACCGGATCGAGGACCTCCCGACCGCGGCGATCGACGCTGCCCGGGATCGCTTCCGGGAGATGGCACCGGTGTACGACGCGCTGACCGCGGCGGCCGCCGCACCGGTCACGGCCATGCACGACGCGACCGAGGGCGGCGTGGACACCGCCCTGCTCGAACTCGCACGAGCGAGCGAGGTGGGACTGGCCGTCGAGCGCGACCGGTTCCCCATCGGGGACGGCGTTCGGGCCGTCTGCGAGCACTTCGACATCGATCCCTGGGTAGCCAGCAGCGAGGGGACCGTCCTGATGACGGTCGGGGCCGATGGCGTCGGGGCCCTCCTCGAGGCCCTCGCGGCCGAGGGGATCCGCGCCGCCAGGGTCGGCGAGGTGACGGGTGAATCGGACGTCGTCGTGGACGGGGAGTCGATCGTGGCCCCCGAACGCGACCCCTTCTGGCCGGCCTACGAACGGGCACGCGAGGAGTACGGCACCCCCCAACGCTGAGAGCACAGGGATTTTAATCGCTCCCGGCGTCGATGCGTGTATGACAGCACCGGCGGGGTGGCGGCCGGGGAGGTGGGCATCGTGACCGGCATCGTCCAGCAGTTCTTCGAGCTCGAGGACGAGACGGACGCGGACCTCCTGACGATGCAGGTCGGCGACTTCTACGAGTTCTTCGACGACGACGCCGAGACCGTCGCCGAGGAACTCGACCTGCAGGTCTCCCAGAAGTCGAGTCACGGGTCCTCGTATCCCATGGCCGGCGTCCCCGTCTCGGAGGTGACTCCCTATCTCAAGAGCCTCGTGGAGCGAGGCTACCGAATCGCCGTCGCCGACCAGTACGAGGTGGACGGCGGCCACGAGCGCGAGATCACGCGCGTGGTCACCCCGGGCACGCTCCTCGAGACCACCGGGGCGAGCGCCCAGTATCTCGCCACCGTCGTCCGTGAGGCGGCCGACGAGTGGGGACTCGCGTTCGTCGACGTCACCACGGGGCGATTCCACGTCACGCAGGTCGGCGCCCGCGAGGACGCGTTCACGGAGTTCTACCGGTTCGACCCCGTCGAGGTGCTCCCCGGCCCAGCGATGCGCGAGGACGACGACGCGCTCTCGACGCTGCGCTCGCGCACGGACGCGACGCTCACCCTGCACGAGGCGAACGCGTTCGCGCCGGGGGCATCTACCCACCGCCTCGAGTCCCAGTTCGGCGAGGAGGCGCTGCACAGTCTGGGCATCGAACCAGGGAGTGCGGCCGTCCGCGCGGCGGGCGCCGCCCTGGATTACGTCGAGGAGACGGGCCTCGGCGTCGCCAGTTCGTTCACTCGCCTCCAGCCCTACCGCGCCGACGATCACGTGGAACTGGACGCCACGACCCAGCGCAATCTCGAACTGACCGAGACGATGCACGGCGACGCCGAGGGCTCCCTCTTCGAGACCATCGATCACACGGTCACGAGCGGGGGCGGCCGGCTCCTCCGCGAGTGGCTCCAGCGTCCCCGACGCTCGAAACGCGAGATCGACCGGCGCCAGGACGCCGTCGCCGCACTGGCGCAGGCCGCCCTGGCGCGGGACGCCATCCAGGAGGCACTCGGCGAGACCGCCGACCTGGAGCGCCTCGGCAGCCGGATCGCCCACGGCAGCGCCGACGCGGCGGACCTCCTTCGGGTCCGGGACACCCTCGGCGCGCTCCCCGAGGTGTCGGAGACGATCGCTTCCACCCCCGGCCTCGGCGACTCGCCCGTCGCGGGGGTCCTCGACGGCCTCGACCGGGACCGGCTGGCCGACGTTCGCGAGGAGATCGACGACGCGCTCCGGGACGATCCGCCGAAGACGCTCACCCAGGGCGGGCTCTTCCGCCGCGGCTACGACGAGGAACTCGACGACCTGCTCGAGGGGTTCGAAGAGGCGAAGGAGTGGATCGACGGCCTCGCCGACCGCGAGAAGGCCCGACTCGGCGTGACGCACCTCCAGGTCGATCGCAACACGACCGACGGGTACTACATTCAGATCGGCAAGTCGGAGGCCGACAGGGCACCGGAGGAGTACCGCGAGATCAAGACGCTGAAGAACTCGAAGCGGTTCACCACCGACGAACTGGAGGAACGCGAGCGCCGCGTCCTCCGCCTCGAAGAGGAGCGCGCCGACCTCGAGTACGCCCTCTTCGAGTCGCTCCGGGATCGGCTGGCCGAGGTCGCCGATCACCTCCAGGCGGCGGGACGGGCGATGGCCGAACTCGACGCCCTGGCCGGCCTCGCGACCCACGCCGTGGAAAACGACTGGACCAGGCCATCGGTCGTCGAGGGCGACGCCCTGGACGTCGAGGCGGGTCGCCACCCGGTCGTGGAGCAGACGACCGAGTTCGTCCCGAACGACGCCCGGTTCGAGGAGGGGCGCCGGTTCCTGCTCGTGACCGGCCCCAACATGTCCGGGAAGTCGACGTACCTCAGGCAGACGGCCCTCATCGTCCTGCTCGCACAGGTCGGGAGTTTCGTGCCCGCCAGGTCCGCCCGGATCGGGATCTTCGACGGGATATACACGCGCGTGGGTGCGCTCGACGAACTCGCCCAGGGCCGGTCGACGTTCATGGTCGAGATGCAGGAACTCTCGAACATCCTCCACTCCGCCTCGGAGGACTCCCTCGTGATCCTGGACGAGGTCGGCCGCGGGACCGCGACCTACGACGGGATCTCGATCGCCTGGGCCGCGACGGAGTACCTCCACAACGAGGTCCGCGCGAAGACGCTGTTCGCGACCCACTATCACGAACTCACGGCCCTCGCGGACCACCTCGACGACGTCGCGAACGTCCACGTGGCGGCCGACGAGCGGGACGGCGACGTCACCTTCCTGCGGACCGTCCGAGAGGGGCCGACCGACCGTAGTTACGGCATCCACGTCGCCGATCTGGCGGGCGTGCCGGATCCGGTGGTCGACCGGGCCGACGAGGTCCTCGACTCCCTCCGCGCCGAGAAGGCCGTCGAGGCGAGGGGCGCGGGGCGGTCCGAACCGGTCCAGGCCGTCTTCGACCTCGGATCGGGGACGTTCGAGGCCGACGGCGACGGCCAGAACCGATCGCTCGACCCCGAGGAGGAGGCGGTCCTCGAGGAACTGGCCGACCTCCCCGTCAACGAACTCTCACCGGTGGAGGTGCTCTCGCGGGTCCAGGAGTGGCAGGGCACGATACGATGAGCGATCGCATCACCAAACTCGACGACCGGACCGTCGAACGCATCGCGGCCGGCGAGGTCGTCGAACGACCCGCCTCCGTCGTGAAGGAACTCGTGGAGAACAGTCTGGACGCCGACGCCGACCGGATCGAGGTCGCCGTCGACGGCGACGGGACCGATCGCGTCGAGGTGGCCGACGACGGCGTCGGCATGACCGAGGCGGATCTGCGAACGGCGGTGGACCGACACACCACGAGCAAGATCCAGGACATCGACGACCTCGAGGCGGGGGTCGGGACCCTCGGGTTCCGGGGGGAGGCCCTCCACACGATCGGGGCGGTCTCCAGAACGACCATCACCAGCAGACCCCGTGACGGCGACGACGTCGGCACCGAACTGCGCCTGATCGGCGGCGACGTCGAGTCGGTCGAACCGACGGGCCGACCGCCGGGGACCACGGTGACGGTCGAGGATCTGTTCTACAACACCCCCGCCCGCCGGAAGTATCTCAAGACCGAGGCGACCGAGTTCGGGCACGTCAATCGCGTCGTCACGCGGTACGCGCTGGCGAATCCGGGCGTCGCGGTCTCGCTCGACCACGACGGCGGCGAGGTGTTCGCCACGACCGGCCAGGGCGACGTCCGGGAGACCCTGCTCTCGGTGTACGGCCGCGAGGTCGCCGAGGCGATGGTTCGCGTCGAACGCGAGGACCAGGCGGCGACCGTCGCGGGCTACGTCAGCGACCCCGAGACGACGCGAAGCGCCCGCGAATACGTGACGACGTTCGTGAACGGGCGGTACGTCCGGGACGGCGCCCTCCGGAGCGCCATCGTCTCCGCGTACGGCAACCAGTTGGCGGCCGATCGCTACCCGTTCGCGGTCCTCTTCGTGGACGTCCCGTCGGGTGCCGTGGACGTGAACGTCCACCCGCGGAAGATGGAGGTCCGCTTCGACGAGGACGAGGCCGTCCACGAGGCCGTCGAGGCCGCGGTCGAGTCGGCCCTCCTCGATCACGGCCTGGTGCGGACGCGGGCGCCCCGTGGTCGCTCCGCTCCGGACGAGACGGCGGTCGCTCCCGAATCGACCGGGGACGACGAGCAGGCCACGGGCGACGCGGAGGACGCGGTCCGCGAGGCGGACTCACTCTCCGGCATCGGTCCGGCGGCGGACCCGGAGCGGGATCGCCAGGCCTGGGAGCCGGTGGAGGGTCAGGCGACGCGCGAGGACCACCCGGAACCGTCCCTTGATCTCGGTGGCACGGACGAACCTGACGGGGACGACCCCGACCGCCGAGACGAGACGCGTGCGGACGATCGGAAGTTCGACGCGGCCCTCGAGGGACCCGGACTGACCGACGTCGACCCGGACGTGGACTTCGACACCCTGCCACCGTTGCGCGTCCTCGGGCAACTCCACGACACGTACGTGGTCGCCGAGTCGCCTGACGGACTGGTGCTGATCGACCAGCACGCCGCGGACGAGCGGATCAACTACGAGCGGTTGGCCACCGCTCTCGCGACGCGCACCGACTCCCAGCGACTGGTCTCGCCGGTCGAACTCGATCTCACTGCCCACGAGGCCAGCGTGTTCGAGGCGGCCCTGCCGGACCTGAGGGACGCCGGCTTCGCGGTCGAGAAGCGGGGAACGACGGCGGTCGTCGAGGCGGTGCCGGCGGTCTTCGACGACGCGCTCGATCCCGACGTCCTCCGGGACGTGCTCGCCTCCTTCCTCGAGGGCGAGGACGACGTCGTCGAGTCGGCGGCGGACGCCCTCCTCGCGGACATGGCCTGCTATCCGTCGATCACGGGCAACACGGCCCTGCGCGACGGCGACGTCGTGGACCTGCTCTCGCGTCTCGACGACTGCGAGAACCCCTACGCGTGTCCCCACGGTCGCCCCGTGGTGATCGAACTCTCCGAGGCCGAACTCGAGGAGCGCTTCGAGCGCGACTACCCCGGTCACGCGGTCCGCCGGCCCGAGGAGACCTACCAATAGTTAAGGGCGTCCCGGGGATAGCGCAGCGCATGGCCGAAGACGACACAGAGCCGGCGGAGACCTCGCGCGGTGCGGCCGATCCGCTTGGGGTCAAGGTCGGCAGCACCAGGACCGTCGTGGCCCGGGACGGGGACGGCCCGGCGATCGACCGTGCGTTGACCTGTCTGGCGACCTACGAGGACGCGCTCACCGGCGAGGAGCGGGTACTCTTCGGAGAGGCGGCGGCGACCGAGTACCCCGACCGGGTTCGGTACACGCTGCGCTCGGGGCTCCCGGAGGACGAGGAGAGCGCCGATCTCACCAGGACCTACCTCCGCGAGTTCGCCAGTTCGAACGACCTGCCCGCCGAGAGCGTGGTGGTCCTCGCCATCCCGACCATCGACAACCCGACCGGTCTCGACCGCCTCGAGTCGATCGTCGACGACAGCCCCGTCGGCGAGGTCGCCGTCCGGAGTTACCCGGAGTCGCTCTGTGGCGCCGTCCCCGCGCTCGGCGACGGACTGGAGGCGATCGAAGACACGTTCATCGCGATCAACCTGGGCTCGACCAACCTGGAGGCGTCGGCGTTCCGGCGTGGCGAACAGATCGCGCCGTACTCGACGGGGGCGGTCACCGGGTCGGACGTCGATCGCCGAATCGCGACCAACGTCGAGGAGGAGACCCAGGGACGGGTCAACGTCGACCTGCAGACAGCCCGCGAGTACAAGGAGACCCACGCCGACTTCGTCGACTACGAGCCCTTCACCGACGTCATCCAGCAACCTGGCGGGGGCACCTACGAGTACACCATCGAGACGAGCGTGATGGACGCGATGGACGCATACCTCGACCGGGTGGTCGACGAGATCGCGAACGTCTTCTTGCCCGAGCTGGCGAACGATCAGGTCAAGTTGTACAACCGCGCACTCGAGCGGCCGATCGTCCTCACCGGTGGCATGGCCTGCGTCCCCGGTATCGTCGAGGAGTTCGCCGACCGCCTCTCGGCGGAGATGGACCGCCCGATCGAGGCGACCGCGCCGGAGCGTCCCGAGGAGGCCGCCGCAGTCGGGGCCTATCGCATCGCGGAGCGCCTCGTCGAACTCGACGCCTACTGACGTGCGGACCGAACACGGCGTCGTCGTCGGCGACGGGCGCGCACTCCCCCTCCCCGAGGAGAGCGTCGAACTGGTCGTGACGTCGCCGCCCTACCCGATGATCGAGATGTGGGACGGGGTGTTCGGCGACCTCGATCCGACCGTCCAGCGGGCGCTCGACGCGGGCGACGGTCCCCGCGCCTACGAGGCCATGCACGCGGTCCTCGACGCCGTCTGGGCCGAGGTCGAACGGGTGCTGGTCCCCGGGGGGATCCTGGCGGTGAACGTCGGCGACGCGACCCGGACGGTGGACGGCGAATTCAGGCTCTACCCGAACCACTCGCGGGTCCTCGACGCCCTCGAGGATCTCGGTCTCTCGCCGCTGCCGGACGTCCTCTGGCGCAAGCCCACGAACAGCGCCGCGAAGTTCATGGGCTCGGGGACCAGTCCGCCGAACGCGTACGTCACCCTCGAACACGAGTACGTCCTCCTCGCCCGGAAGGGATCGCTTCGCCGCCCGGCCAGCGACCGGCGGGGCCGGAGCGCGTACTTCTGGGAGGAGCGCAACCGGTGGTTCTCCGACGTCTGGGAGATCAGGGGACAGCGACAGGAACTCGAGGCGGGCCCCCGGGATCGAACCGGCGCGTTTCCGTTCGCGATTCCGTACCGTCTGATCAACATGTACTCGGTGCAGGGCGACACGGTCCTCGACCCGTTCTGGGGGACCGGCACGACGACCCTCGCGGCGATGGCCAGCGCTCGTTCCTCCGTCGGCGTCGACGTCGATCCGGCCATGGTCGCGGGCTTCGACCCGGCCGTGGAGGACGTCGCCTCGCTCGCCGAACGGGTGAGTCGGGAACGGCTCGCGGACCATCGGGCGTTCGTCGCCGACCGCGACGAGCCACCCGGGTACGAGGCGGAGAACTACGAGACGCGCGTCGTGACGAAACAGGAGCGGGGCATCCGCCTGCCCACGATCGAAACGGTCGAGACCACCGGGGCCGGCTGGCGGGTCGAGCACGGGTGGCTCGCGGACTGATCACCCGGGGCCGCTCTCCGCCGGCTCGCGCGCGTTGCGAACCTCCTGGTCGGAGGCCGCGCGGACGAGGTCGTCCGAGTCGTAGACGATCGGCTCGTCGGCGTCCGGCGGGAACACCGCGATCCGTCGCCCCTCGTCGATCCACTCGGCACGGTAGCCCTCGCGCTCGACCGCGTCGAAGGTCGTCTCGCTCAGGGCGTGGGCGAGCCGGTCGGCGGCGTCTTCCCCCAGTGACATGGCCGAGACTGCGTCGCCGATCCATTAGTAGGTTTGCCCCGGAGCTTCATGTCGTCGCCGCGCGTGGAGACGCGCATGCCACTCCCCCCGCCGGTGGACACCGCGCTGGGACAGATCCTCGCCGCCGTGCGGACCGCCGCCGTCTTCGCGGTGGTCGGCTTCCTGGTGTACGCGCCGGGGCGGTACCTCCTGTTGCCGGGCGTCCGCGGGGTGGCCGACCGCGCCGGGATCGACCCGGACGTCGAGGAACCGCTGTTGAAAGTCCTCCACGCGTCGATCGGCATCGTCGCGTTCTACTTCGCGACCACCCTCTCCGGCCTGGGCGGGGTGTTCACCGCGACGGAGGCGCTCACCGCTGCGGCCACCATCGCGCTGGGGTTCGCCGCCCAGGACGTCCTCGGCAACTTCGTGAGCGGCGTGTTCATCGTCACCGACCCCCGGTTCAACATCGGCGATTGGATCCAGTGGGACGACAGGGAGGGGATAATCGAGGATATCTCCTTCCGGGTCACCCGGGTCCACACCTTCGACAACGAACTCATCACCGTCCCCAACGGGGAATTGACCCAGACGGCGGTGGTCAACCCGGTGGCGAAGGACCGCCTGCGCGTCTCCCAGACATACGGCATCGCCTACGACGCCGACCTCGACCTCGCACGGGAGATACTCGTCGCCGAGGCCGCCTCCCTCGATAACGTGGTGAACAGACCCCCGCCCACGGCCAGCGTCAGCGCGCTCGGGGACTCGGCGATCGAGATCACGGCCCGGTTCTGGATGACCGACCCCGAGCGGACGGACTTCATCAGACTCCGGTCCGAGTACAACCAGGCGGTCCTCCGACGCTTCGATGACGCGGGCATCGAGATGCCCTATCCGACCCGGGCGATCACGGGGGACATCGACCTCGGCGGTGGCCCACTCGAGGGGTGATCACCCGATCGCGCAGCCGTCGACGTACTCGACCTCCTCGACCGACTCGATCGCCGGGTCGTCGCCGCAGACCGGACACTCGGGATTGCGGGCGATCTCGATCTCGTCGAAGTCCATGCGCTCGGCGTCGTAGAACAGGAGCCGACCGTCGAGGCGGTCGCCCGCGTCCATCAACCCCTTGATGGTCTCCGTCGCCTGGATGGAGCCGATCGTTCCCGGGACCGCGCCGAGCACGCCCGCGGTCGCGCAGTCCGGCACGGTCCCCTCCGGCGGCGCTTCAGGGAAGACGCACCGATAACAGGGGGACTCCGCGTCGGCCTCGAAGGTGGTCACCTGCCCCTCGTAGCGGAACACGGCCCCGTGGGAGAACGGGACGCCCGCGAGCGTGCAGGCGTCGTTGACGATGTAGCGCGTCCGGAAGTTGTCGCTGCAGTCGACCACGTAGTCCATCCCCTCGACGAACGACTCGGCGTTCTCCGGCGTGAGCTGGGTCTCGTGTGGGACCACGTCGACGTCGGGGTTCAACTCGCGGACGAACTCGGCGGCCGACTCGACCTTCGGCCGGCCTCTGTCGGCGTCACGGTGGATCGTCTGTCGCTGGAGGTTCGACCGCTCCACCACGTCGTCGTCGATCACGTGCATCGTGCCGACGCCAGCGGCGGCCAGGTACTGGATCACCGGCGATCCCAGGCCGCCCGCGCCGACGACCAGAACCTCGCTCTCCAGGAGGGCCCGCTGGCCCTCGGCTCCCATGCCCTCCATGATGATGTGCCGGGAGTAGCGCTCGAGTTGGCTCTGGTCCAGGTTCAGGTCGCTCATGGATGTGGGATTGGGGCCTGGCGATAAAAATGCGGTCGCTTCGCTGGCGGTCCCGATCGTAACGCGAGAAATCGAGCGCGGTTAGACGCGCGTGACGTTGACCGCTCGCGGCCCCTTGGGGGCGTCGTCGATGTCGAATTCTATCTCCTGTCCCTCTTCGAGGTCCGGGCCGCCCACGTCCTCCATGTGGAAGAACACGTCGTCGTCAGCGTCGTCCGTCTCGATGAAACCGTACCCCTTCCTGTCGTGGAAGAAGTCGACCGTACCTGTTGCCATTACGACTACCCGTAGGGGCGTCCCCGCGATAAGGCTTCCTTGAGTCGTGGTACCGCGGGGGTCTCGACAGATCAGGGCAACGCCGCCGCCAGTTCCTCGATCGGGTGGGCCGGTTTCCCCTCGGCGACGTCGCTGTCCCCGAACTGCGTCCGGCAGGACGCGCCGGGCGTCGTCAGGCGGTCGCCCGGACTGTCCGCCACCTGGTCGAAGACGACGTCGCCGACGGCCACGCTGAGGTCGTAGTGTTCTGCCTCGTAACCGAACGATCCCGCCATTCCACAGCAACTCGAGTCCAGTTCGTCGACGTCGAAGCCGACGCGCTCCATGACGCGGGCCGCGTGGTGGTCGGTCTGCTGTGCCTTCTGGTGGCAGTGCCCGTGGTAGGTCAGCGTCGCCCCGTCGGGCTCCCAGTCCACGCCCTCGTCGAGGCGGAAGGCGTCGATGTACTCCATGATGCCGTAGGTGTTCGTCGCGAGGACCGGCACCCTGTCGTCGTCGGGGAGCAGGTCGGCGTACTCGTCCTGGAGCATGACGGCGTCCGAGGGCTCGACGAAGACGACGTCCCAGCCGTCCCGGACCAGCGGTCCGAGCGCGTCGATTACGGCCATTGCCCGATCCCGGGCGAGATCGAGGAGCCCGTTCGAGTAGGCCGAACGACCGGTCGAGCCGACGTCGGTCGACACCTCGACGTGGACGCCAGCAGTCTCGAGGACCCTGAGTGCGGCCGTTCCAGGCTCGGGATCGACGTAGTTCGTCGTCGGGTCGGGGACGAGGACGGCCCGACGCCCGGCCATCGATTCGGGGATCGACGGCTCGCGACCGGCAACCCGCGACCGGAACGGTTCGCGGGTGAACGTCGGCAGGGAGCGCTCGCTGGCGATGCCGACCGTTCGTTCGAGGAGCGACCGCGCGAGGTCGCTCTCGCTCACCCAGTTGCTGACGGGTGCGGCCAGGGACCCCAGCCGGGAGACGCTATCGACGTGGCCGAACACGCGATCGCGGAGGGACACTCCCTCACGCTGGTGGCGTTCGTGTT
The DNA here is from genome assembly GCA_042216165.1 of Halanaeroarchaeum sp. GTDB lineage: Archaea > Halobacteriota > Halobacteria > Halobacteriales > Halobacteriaceae > Halanaeroarchaeum. The sequence continues at coordinate 23,302 of JBDGUD010000002.1, read as the reverse complement.
TGACCTCGACCTTGAGTTTCGCCAGGTCGACCCCCGTCGGGCAGTCCGCCTTGCACCCTTTGCACCCGAGACACAGGTCGAGGACGTCGTCGGTGAACCGGTCGGACGTGAGTTCGTCCTCGGGGAGGTCGCCGCTGATGGCCGCCCGGAGGAGGTTCGCACGCCCCCGCGTCGACTGGATCTCCTCCCCCGTGGCCCGGTAGGTGGGACACATGACGTCGCTCTCGGTCTGCCGGCAGGTCCCACAGCCGTTGCAGAGTTCGACGAGGTGGTCGAAGCCGCCCTCGTCCTCGAAGGACTGGACCGTCGTCGGCTCGATCGACTGGTACTCGGGCCCGTACCGCAGGTTCTCGCGCATGTCGGTGGGATCGTCCTCGCGGTAGACGACGACGCCGGGATTGAGTCGCCAGTCGGGGTCGGCCGCGGATTTGATCGCCTTGAATCCCTCCCAGAGGGCCTCGCCGTACATCTTCGGGTTGAACTGCGTTCGGGCGAGACCGTCGCCGTGCTCGCCGGAGAACGAACCGTGACGCTCCAGGACCAGGTCGGTCACGTCCTCGCTGATTTCCTGCATCGTCTCGACGTCGGCAGCGTCTTTCAGATTCAGGATCGGCCTGATGTGAAGGGTCCCCACACCGGCGTGTGCGAAGAACGCCGCGCTCGTCCCGTGGGACGCGAGGACGTCCTCGAAGGCGGCCACGTAGTCGGCGAGTTCCGCCGGCGGGACCGTCGCGTCCTCGATGAAGGGGTATGGCTTTGGATCGCCCTCGAGACTCATCAGGAGGGGGATGGCCGCCTTGCGGAGTTTCCAGAGGTCGTCCTGCCGGTCGCCGTCGTACGCCTCGATGCGCTCGAACGCCTCGCCGCCGTCGAACAGGTCGTCGTCGAGGGCGGCGACGGCGCCCTCGAAGTCCCCGACCATCTCGGAGTCGAACTCGACCATCAGCGCCGCCCCGGTTCCCGTCGGAATCGGCTCGGCGTACTGGGCGTACTGGGTGGATCCCTCGGCGAGCGAGAAGACCTCCTCGTCCATCAACTCGACGGCGCTCACCGGGTGCTCGAGGGCAACTGGCACCGCCCGAACCGCCTCGAGCAGGTCCTCGAAGCAGTACAGGGCGAGGGCGGTCTCCTCCGGCCGCGAGACGAGGTCGAGGGTGGCCGACACGACCGTGCCCAGGGTCCCTTCCGCGCCGACGAAGAGCGTCGAGAGGTCCACGCAGCGCTCGCCGTTCTCGTTCGTGTACACGACCGCGTCGAGGTTGTACCCCGAGACGACTCGCTTGAGGTCCGGATACCGGGCGTCGATCTCGTCCGCGTTGTCCTCGACGACGGACCGGACCGTCCGATAGAGTGCGGCCTCCAGGGAGCTGCCCTCGGTCGCGACACGCCACTCCTCGCTGTCGAGGACGATCTCCCGGGTCTCCATCAGCGATCCGTCGGCCAGGACCACGGTCAGTCCCGCGACGTAGTCCTGGGTGATCCCGTACCGCACCGAGTGCGCGCCGGTGGAGTTGTTCCCGACCATGCCGCCGATGGTCGCCCGGTTGGCCGAGGCCGGGTCCGGCGCGAACTTCAGCCCGTGGTCGCGAAGGACGTCGTTCAGGTGATCGAGGACCACCCCGGGACCGACGGTGACCTGGCGCTCGTCGGGATCGACCGCGTGGATCTCGTCCATGTGTCGGCTCAGATCGAGGACGACGGCGTCCTTCCCGGTCGCCTGCCCGGCGAGCGACGACCCGGCCCCGCGGGGGACCACGGCCGCGTCCTCCTGGGCGGCGATCCGGTGGACGGCTCGGACGTCGTCGACCGTCTCCGGGAAGACGACGCCCGCGGGCCGGGCCTGATAGACGCTGCCGTCGGTCGCGTAGAGGATCTGCGTGTACTCGTCGAAGCGGACCGCACCAGCGACGGCATCTCGAAGCCGCCGGGCCAGGTCCGCGTAGGCCGGGTCGTCCTCGTATCGGTGGCGACCGCTCGCGAAGTCCGGGGTCGTGGTGTCGGCACCCTCGGGTGCCCGTTCCGCGTCCATGTGAATCGCCAACGGACCGCGCCGTAAAGGAACTAGTGTGCGGCACCCGACCTGTCGGTCCAGGGGAGCGCCGCTTCGAGCTTCTCGGCGGGGTGTGGTGGCTGGCCCTCGGCGACGTCGCTGTCCTCGAACTGGGTTCGACAGGACGCGCCGGGGGCGGTCAGTTCCTCGCCGTAACTCGCCTCGACCTGCTCGAAGACGACGTCGCCGACGGACGTGCTCATGGAGTGGTGTTCGGCCTCGTAGCCGAACGACCCCGCCATCCCGCAACAGCCCGAGTCGAGTTCGTCGACCTCGTAGCCGGCTCGTTCGAGGACGGACGCGGCGTGGTGGTCCTTGCTGGTCGCCTTCTGGTGGCAGTGGCCGTGGTAGGTCAGGACGGTCTCCGGGGCCTCCCAGTCCACGTTCTCGGTCAGGTCGAAGACGTCCAGGTACTCCGAGACGCCGTACGCGCTCTCCGCGAGGGTCCGGACGTCCGATCCCTCGAGGAGGTCGAGGTAGTCGGACTGGGCCATCACGGCGTCCGAGGGCTCGATGAACACGACGTCCCAGCCCTGGCGCACCCGTGGCGCGAGGCGGTCGACGTTCGTCTCGGCGGCGTCTCGCGCCCGGTCGATGAAGGACTTGGAGTAGGCCGGCCGGCCGCTGTCTGTCCGGTCCGCGAGGTCGACGTGGACGCCTGCGGCCTCGAGCACCCGGACGGTCGCCTTGCCGACCGGAACGCGGCTGTAGTTGGTGTACGTGTCCGCGAAGACGACGGCCCGGCGCTCGGCCTCGCTCTCCTCGACCTTCGCGCCGCCGCGGGACTCCCACCAGTCCTGGAGGGTCGTTCGCCTGAAGGTGGGAAGCGAGCGCTCCTTGGCGATGCCGACGGTCTCCTCGAGCAGCGAACGGGCGCCGGGCACCTTCGTCGCGAGGTTCGAGAGTGGGGCGAACGCCGAGGCCACGCCGGCGAGGTCGTCGACGTTGGCGAAGAGTTTGTCCCGGAGACTCGCGCCGTGACGCTGGTGATACTCGTGGACGACCTCCGCTTTGAGTTTCGCCATGTCCACGCCGCTCGGACAGTCCTTCTTGCAGCCCTTGCAGGAGATGCAGAGGTCGAGGACCTCCGTGACGAACTCCTCGGAGACGACCTCGTCGGGGAGGTCGCCGTCCATCGCCGCACGGAGCATGTTGGCGCGACCGCGGGTGGAGGTGATCTCCTCCTCGGCGGCCCGATAGGTCGGGCACATCACCCCGCCCGTCGTCTCCTGGAAGCCCGTACAGCCCGCACACCCGTGGCAGAGTTCGGTCATGCCCTGGAAGCCGTTCTCGTTCTGCCAGCGCAGTTCTGGCTCGAAGGGCACGTCGAAGTCGTAGTCGGGGTCGAACCGGAGGTTCTCGGTCATGTCCGTCGGCCCCTCTTCGTCCCCGCAGACCTGTCCCGGGTTGAGGATCCAGTTGGGGTCGAACGTCCCCTTGAGGTCCCGGAACGTCTCCCAGAGGTCCTCGCCGTAGAACTTCTCGTTCCACTGGGTGCGGGCTCGCCCGTCGCCGTGTTCGCCCGAGACCGACCCGCCGTACTTGAGGACGAGGTCCGTGACGCGGTCGGTGATCTCCTCCATGTCCTCGAGGCCGCTCCGGGTCTTCAGGTTCAACAGCGGGCGGATGTGGAGCACCCCCGGGCCCGCGTGGGCGTAGTAAGAGGCGAAGGTGTCCAGGTCCTCGAGGATCTCCTGGAAGTCGGCGACGTACTCGGGCAGGTTCTCCGCCGGGATGGCGGTGTCCTCGATGAACGGCCAGTGGCGGTCGTCCCCGGTGTTCGAGAGCAGGATGGGGAGACCGGCCTTGCGCATCTTCCAGAAGTCGGCCTGCCGGTCCTCGTCGTAGGCTTCCAGGGCGTCAACGGCGACCGGAGGCGCGTCGGTCCGGTCGGCTGCCCCATCGCCCGGTTCGACGGCGGCTTCGGTCTCCGGGAGGCGGTCCGCGAGGAGGTCGGCGACCTTCTGTCTGGCCTCGGCCTCAGAATCGGCGTAGAACTCGACGAGCAACGTCGCGTCCGTGTGCTCGGGGAGGAGTGCGACGACCTCCGCGAACTCCTCTGTGTCGCGGGCCATCTCGAGGAAGACGTCGTCCATCACCTCGACGGCGGAGGGGTCGTGCTCGAGGATCGGTGAAACGTCGCGCATCGCCTCGAGCACGTCGTCGTAGGTGAGCATCGCGACCGCGGTGGTCTCCGGGATCGGCTCGAGCGAGACCGTGGCCTCGGTGACGACGGCCAGCGTTCCCTCGCTGCCCGCCAGCAACCGCCCGACGCTCACCGCGCCGCGTTCGTGGGCGTCCTCGACGAGCACGTCCAGGTTGTATCCCGAGACGTTGCGCTTGAGGTCGGGGTACCGGCGTTCGATTTCGTCGGCCTCCTCCTCGATGATCCGCTGGACCTCGGCGTAGATTTGCGCCTCGAGGTCGCCCTCCGGGTCCGCCGCCGCGGCGAGTTCCTCGAGGTCCATCCAGCCGAACTCGGTGACCGTACCGTCTGCGAGGACCGCGGTGACGTCCTCGATGTACCCGTCCGCCTTCTCGTACTTGAGCGAGTGGGCGCCAGTCGAGTTGTTCCCGATGCAGCCACCGAGGACGGACTTGTCGCCCCAGGCCGGATCCGGGGCGTACTTCAGTCCGGTGGGCTCGAGTTCGGCGTTCAAATCGCCCAGGGTGATGCCGACCTCCGCCCGGGCCTCCCGGGCGTCCTCGTCGACCGAGAGGAACGCGTCCATGTGCCGCTTGAAGTCGAGGACGACCGCCCGGTTGACCGTCTGGCCCGCGAGGCTCGTGCCGCCACCGCGGGGGAGGACCGGGATTTCCCGCTCGTTGCAGTAGGAGACGACGTTCGCCACGTCCTCGGTGGACACGGGGCGGACGACCCCGATTGGTTCCATCTCGTAGATGCTGGCGTCGGTCGCGAACAGGCGCCGGGAGTACTCGTCGAACCGGACCTCGCCCTCGATGCGCTCCTCGAGCGCCCGCGCCAGGCCGGGCCGGGCCACCTCGTCGTTCGCGTGCTCGTAGTCCGCGCGCCCGTCGAGGCGCGGTTCGGGCACGCCACCGAACTCGGATGCCATGCCGTCGCGTCGTCGCGCCAGCACCAAAAAACCCCCGAAAATGGACATTATGGCGTCTCTACTCGGGATATACGGCACATCCGCTCGTCGGCCCACTGGCGGACGACCCTGGGGGTGTGGCCTCAGAACGGGACCGCGCCACCAGGCAGCACGTAGACGAAGATCAGGCCGAGGACCCCCGCCCACAGCGCGTAGATGACCGTCGGAACGATCGTCTTCCGGAGCATGTCGCCCTCGCGGCCGGCGATGCCGGCGACGCCGCCGATCGCGGCGAGGTTGAGGACTGAGATCATGTTCCCGATCCCGCCACCCGTGTTCTGCAGGGCGACGACGACGGTCTTCGAGATGCCGACCTGCTCGGCCGCGTTGTACTGCAGGACGCTGAAGAGGATGTCAGAGGAGGTGTTCGAACCCGTCATGAAGGCACCGAGTGCACCGATCCACGGCGCGATGATCGGCAGGAGTCCGCCGGCAGCGATGGCGAGCGCACGCGAGAGCGCCTCCATCATGCCGATGACGTCGGCCGGGTTGACCTTCGACTGGATCATGACCTGCGTCATCGAGACCGCGACGAGGAGGGTCAACGCCGCGGGGACGGTCTGTCTGATAGACTCTCGCCAGGAGGCGACCATCTCGTCCGTGTCCATCCCGTGGAGGAATCCGGTGAGGACGGCGACGGGGAGGAAGGGGAACGTGCCCGGCAGGTAGAGGTACCGGACGCTCCAGTGCAGGTCCGAGTAGCCGAGCACGTCGAATCCGACCGAGAACGAACTGACGATGCTGACGATCTTCTGCCCGTCGATCACGAGCGTCGGCCAGCGGGTGACCAGCAGCGCGGCCGCGACGAGCAGGTACGGCGTCCAGGCCAGCAAAACGGACATCTCGCGGCTCGGCTTCTCGACCACCATCTCGTCGAGGTCGAGACCCCCACGCCAGGTGTCGTTCCACGTCTCGCTGTCCGGGAAGTCCCAGCGATCGCTCGGGACGAGGACGTCGTTGTTCGCCATCACGAGGCCCACGCCGAGCACGACGAACCCGGCCGCGATGTCGGGAAGTGCCGGGCCGATGAACCAGGCGACCGCCCACTGCACGCCGCCAGCGACGATGCCCAGCGTGAGGGCGAACGGGGCGATGGGCAACGCGGTCCGCACCGCCCCCAGCAGGGACCGTTCACCGCCGTTGCCAAACCAGTATACCATGAGGACGACGCCGAGGACGCCCCAGAAGACGAACGTGAGACCGGTAATCAGACCGGTCCACGCGCCGACCATGGTGAGGAACTCGGCGACGGGGGCTCCGGCGGGGAGGAGTCCGTCGGTCATGACCGCGCCGACACCGCCGAGGACGGGCGTGCCCGCCGCACCGAACGGCGGGTTCGGCGCGTTGAAGAACAGGCCGAAGACCGCCGCCGCCAGCGGAGGGAAGCCGAGACCCATGAACAGCGGGGCCGCGAGTGCCCCCGGCGTGCCGAACCCGGCCGCCCCCTCGATGATGGTCTCGAAGCCGAGGCCGATGAGGAGCAACTGCACCCGGCGGTCGGACTCGATCTGGGTGAAGTACCACCTGATGGTCGAGATGGCGCCGCTCTCGTCGAGGTAGTTCATCAGGAGGATGGCACCGAAGACGATGAGGATGATGTTGACTGCCGAGAGGGCACCGTACACCGCCGACGCGATCCACCACGTCGTCTCCATGTTCCAGAGGGCGATTCCGAGCACGGACGCGAGGACCCACCCCACGCCCATCGCGCGGACGGCGGACCACCGCAGGCCCACCAGGAGCGCGAACGCGACGGCGATGGGAATTGCCCCGGCCAGGGCGAGCACCGCCAGGTTAGGCACGGGCGGCCACCCCCCGGATTCGGTCTTCCTGTCCAGTCGGTCCGCTCCTCGTCGCGTCGGAATCGGCCGTCGGTCGATGAATCATTCTGAAATCATGCCAGACCCATTCTGGCATCTTGCGAGAGCCCGACCGACGACCATAAATGTTGCTGAAACTTTCCGAAACGGGCGACGATCGCCGCATCTCTACGGCTTCGAGATGCGTCGCACGGCTGAAATTCGACCCCCGAACCCCCGGCGTGACCCCCCATACTCGCCCTACACAGTCGTGTGAAGCGGCTATACGGTTCGTGTGGGGGCTCGAATCCCCGTTTCTATATGCTGCTGATGGTCGCTGGATGGCCAGTGCAGTCGAGGATACCGGCCACCACACACAACTTTGGAGGCCTCCACACACGACTGTTACAATTTTCATTCGTGTGTAAAGGCTTATGCAGTCGAGTACAGTGGTCGAACGTATGGCTCCCGACGCGCGCGAGCGGAACGAACACGGCCAGTTCGCAGACCGCATTCCCCCGGAGGCGGTCCTGACCGTCTTCGAGGAGCGCGAGGATAGCGCACGTCCGCTCACCGCGAACGACGTGATGGAGGCCCTGGACTGCTCGCGCCGTACGGCCCACGACAAGTTGAACGCGCTCGTCGACGAGGGGTTGCTGGCGACACGGAAGGTCGGGGCGCGCGGGCGCGTGTGGTGGATCCCGATGGCGGGCCCGGCCGAGACCGCACCGGACGAGGGCGGGAATCGGGAGCGCGAACGTCCGCTCGCCGTGGAGCAGCGGGTCCGGGAGATGGAGCTGCCGGGAAGCGGTCCGCGGCTGGTCGATCGGCAGGAGGCAATCCTGGCGGCGTACGACTACCTCCGGGAACACCCGTCGGCCAAGAAGTCCGACTTCCTGGCCGACGTCTATCCCGACCACTCTGCTGGCTTCTCCACCGCCGAGGGGTGGTGGAACGTGGTTCAGCCGGCGTTGAAGGAACTCCCGCAGGTAGATCCGCCACAGGAGCGGGGTCACATCTGGCACTTCCTCGGCGGATGATCCGTCCGCCACACGACCGGACCTATTAATACTTGGGAGGGGGAAACCTCCCTGACAGACGGGTGTCGGAGCGCACGAGCGGGTTGGATCCCGGCCAGGGCGTCGCCTGACTTGATTCGGCCCATGTCGAAACCTACCAGCACTGAATCCGATACGCCCCCGGACGAGGAGGTCTACGCCTCGGACGCCGAGGGCCAGCGCTACCGCACGACCGCGTTCGTTCCGAGTGCCTACGACGACCTCGAGATAGCCCCGCCCGAGGACGCCTTCCCGGAGCGGGGCCGCGACGAGACCGACGGCTACCGTCTGCTCGACCTGCCCAGGGCACCGAAACTCCGCCACGTCGTCGGTCCCAGCGCCATCATGCTCGGGGCCTCCCTGGGCAGTGGCGAGTCGCTGTTCTGGCCGTTCATCATCGCCCAGAACGGGTGGACGCTCTACTGGGCGTTCGTCGTCGGCGTCATCACCCAGTTCTTCGTCAACACCGAGATACAGCGATGGACGCTGGCGACCGGCGAGAGCGTCTTCCGATCGTTCGAGCGCGTCAGCGCCCTCTGGACCTGGCTGTTCCTCCTCGGTGGATTCGTGAGCCTCGGCTGGCCGGGGTGGGCCGCGAGCGCCGCCCAGGTCGCCGCGGTCGCCATCGGCGTCGGGCAGGGGGCCTTCCTTCTGTTCGGGATGGCGGTACCCGTCTGGAAGGTCCTCGCCATCGGGTTGCTCCTCGCGGTCTGGCTGAGTTACCACCTCTCGAGCGTGATGTATCGGGTCGTGGAGGCAGGACAGACGGTGATGGTGGTGCTCGCCGTGGTCCTCGCCCTCGTCGTCGTCGCCCTCGTCGGATCGTACTCCGAACTCGTCCACGTGCCCGCCGGTGCGGTGGCCGTCGGTACGCTCCCGGACCACATGGACCTGGCCGTCTTCCTCGGCGCCCTCGCCTACGCCGGTGCTGGTGGGTATCTGAACCTCTCCCAGAGCCTCTGGGTCCGCGAGAAGGGCTACGCGATGAGCGTCTTCCAGGGGCGCGTGCGCAATCCGTTGCTGGGCGACGAACCTGAACCGGTCCAGCGCAACGGCTTCGCCTTCCCACCGACCGACGTCAACTTCGAGCGCTGGAAGGCGTGGTGGCGCCTCGCCCAGCTCGAACACCTGGCGACCTTCGTCCTGGGGCTGTTCGTCGTCGCGACGGCGATGATGACGATCTCTGCCGCGTACGCCCCGGGCACGGTGACGAGCGCCGTGACGATGTGGCTCCAGGGGATCGTCCCCAGGCTCGGCGGGGTGGCGCGCGTGCTCGTCTACCTCGTGCTCTTTCTCGCCCTGTTCACCACGGAGTACGCCATCGTCGAGTCCTTCGTGCGGAACAGTTCCGACATCATCTACGAACTCGTGGGCCGGGAGGCCGGCTGGAGTCTCCCGCGGATCTTCTGGTGGCTGCTCACGCTGTTCATCGGCTGGGGCATCCTCATCATCGCGCTCCCGTTCGAGCACCCCTTCGGATTGCTCGTCCGCGCGGCGGCCCTCTCCGGGATCATGATGTGGCCGTACATCGCGCTGACCCTGATCGTCAACACCACTCGGCTCCCGGAACACCTCGCACCGGGATGGCTGCGGATCGTCGCGATGTGGTGGGCAACCGCGTTCTTCGGGTTCTTCAGCACCCTGCTCGTCGGGGACACCCTCGTTCGTCTCGGGCTGAGCACCTTCCGCGTCGGTCTCGACGGGGGCGTGGTCGGCCTCGGCGGCATCGGTCTCTGGGCCGTCTTCCTGGCCGTCCAGGTCTACACGATGTACCTGAGTTCCCGGGCCACTCTCGCGGCCGAGGGGTCGGTGCCGGGGGCGGGAGCCGTCGAGACCCTGTTCCACTGAGGCTCGCGGCGGGCGACCGAATATGCAGATTAATCACGGTGGTCATCCTACCATGATGCCATGGAGACCGTGGTATCATCGTTCGCGGAGCAGGTCCGCGACCACGACGCGGACCTGGTGCGAACGACCCGGGCGCGAGCACCCGACGCCATCGACGACCGCCTCGAACCGCCGGTCGTCGGCAGCGGCCTCGGGACCGTCGGCCTCTCGCTCGACGACCTCGAGACCGCCGTGAAGACCGATCCGACCCCCGAGGACCTGTACGACGCGGCCACCGGACTCACCCCGGCCATCTCGGCCGTCGCCGATTACGGATCGGTCGTCCTCCAGGGCACCGTGGACGGCGAAGAGCCGATGAGCCTCTACCCGGAGACCAACGTCGTGGTCGTCGCCGAGAGCGCCATCACGGCCCACATGGCCGACGCCCTCGAGACGATCGCTGCGGAGATCCGCGAGGGCAACCGGAGTCACGTCGTCGCGACGGGCCCGAGTGCGACCGCCGACATGGGCGACCTCGTCCTGGGCGCCCACGGACCGAAGGCCGTGACCGTCGTGGTGGTGTCCGACGAATGAGCAGCGCCCGCGAGCGAAAGGCGGCGGCCATCCGCCGCCTCCTCGACGAAGAGGGGGACAGCGTCTTCGAGAACGTCACCGGGTTCAACCGGGGCCGATACGAGGCCACGGACGACCTGGAGGACTACGAGGCGCTCCGGGACCGCGCCCGCGCGATCAAGGAGGACGCCATCGACCGACTCCCGGAACTGATCGACGACCTCGAGTCGTCCGTCGAGGCCAATGGCGGGACGGTGTACGTCGCCGAGGACGACGCCGACGCCAACCGGTACATCCGCGAGGTCGCTGCGGAGGCAGGGGCCGAGAGCGTCGTGAAATCGAAATCCATGACCTCGGAGGAACTCGAGGTCAACGACGCGCTCGCCGCCGAGGGGATCGACGTCTGGGAGACGGACCTCGGCGAGTTCGTCTTACAGGTGGCCGACGAGGCGCCATCCCACATCGTCGCGCCGGCGATCCACAGGTCCCGGGAGGGCATCGCCGAACTGTTCAACGAGCAGTTCGATCCGGACCCACCACTGGAGACGGCCGAGGAACTGACGACGTTCGCCAGGGAGTACCTGGGCGAGCGCATCGCCGAGGCCGACGTCGGGATGACCGGCGCCAACTTCCTCGCCGCGGACACCGGGACCATGGCGCTCGTCACGAGCGAGGGCAACGCCAGGAAGACCATGCAGGCGACGGACACGCACGTCGCGGTGGCGGGCGTCGAGAAAGTCGTTCCCACGGTCGAGGACCTCGCGCCGTTCGTCGAACTCATCGGGCGGTCGGGGACCGGCCAGGACATCACCTCGTACGTCTCGTTGATGACCCCGCCGACGGACAACCCCACCCTCGACGGCGACGCCGTGATCGGGGAGAGCGACCGCGACTTCCACCTCGTCCTGGTCGACAACGGCCGGATGGCCATGCGCGAGGACGACCAGTTGCGCGAGACGCTCTACTGCATCCGCTGTTCTGCCTGCTCGAACGTCTGTGCGAACTTTCAGCACGTCGGGGGCCACGCCTTCGGCGGGGAGACCTACTCGGGCGGGATCGCCACGGGGTGGGAGGCCGGCGTCCACGGCCAGGAGTCGGCGGCCGAGTTCAACGACCTCTGCACCGGGTGTTCGCGCTGCACCACGGCCTGCCCCGTGAAGATCGACATCCCGTGGATCAACACGGTGGTCCGCGACCGGATCAACCGGGGGAGGGACGCGGAACTCGACTGGCTCGTGGAGGGATTGACCCCCGACGCCGATCCCGGCGGTCTCGACCCCGTCAAACGCCTGTTCGGCAACTTCGGGACCCTCGCGAGACTCGGTTCGGCGTTCGCGCCGCTATCGAACGTCGTCGCCGGAAGCGATGTCGTCCGCTCGCTCCTCGAGGAGTACGTGGGCGTCGACAGTCGCCGGCCCCTGCCGTCGTTCACCCGGGACACGTTCGCCGAGTGGTTCGACTCACGCGGGGGCACACGGATCGCCCGCAACGCGGCCGAGCGCGAGGCAGTGCTCTACCTCGACGTCTACACGAACTACATCGACCCGGACCGCGGGAAGGCGGCCGTGCGGGTCCTCGAATCACTCGGCGTCCACGTCGAGGTGTCCGCTCCGATCGAGAGCGGGCGGGCACCGTTCTCCCAGGGAATGATCGCGACCGCCCAGCAACAGGCGACCGCCGTCTTCAACGACCTCAGGGACTACCTGGACGACGGTCGGGACGTCGTCGCCATCGAACCGAGCGACCTGGCGATGTTCCGGGACGACTACGAGCGTCTCCTGCCCGCCGCCGATTACGAGCGCCTGGACGAGGCGAGTTACGAGGTCTTCGAGTACGTCGCCGGTCTCCTCCAAAACGGGCAGGACCTCGCCGCCCTGCCCGACGGCGAGGGCGAGCGGGTCGCCTACCACAGCCACTGCCAGCAACGCTCCTACGGGTTCGACGGCTACACCGAGGACGTCCTCGAGGCGCTGGGGTACGACGTCGTCACATCCGACGTCGAGTGCTGTGGCCTCGCGGGCTCGTTCGGCTACAAGCGCGAGTACTACGACCTCAGCGTCGAGGTCGGTGAGACGCTGGCAGAGCAGTTCACGGACGAGGAGACCCGTGACCGGGACGTGCTGGCGAGTGGCACCTCCTGTGGCGACCAGCTCGACCACCTGCTCGAGCGGCGGCCCGAGCACCCAATCGAACGCATCGACCCGGCCTGATCAGGCGACGGCCGACAGTTCGTCGACCGGGCGCACCGAGTAATCGACGGTCAGCGTGTCCTTCGTCGCCCGGATCTTTCCGACGAATCCCGAGACGTCTTCGCGGTCGCCCTCGAGGACGAACAGTTCCATGCAGTGGTGGTCTCCGACGTGGCTGTGCACGTTCGATGAGACGAGTCGCTCGTACTCGTGGCGGAGGTCGATCATGCGCCCCTCGACGTCGGTCCCGTGGTAATCGAAGAGGACCGTCACGACTGCCATCAGTTCGCGATCCTCGAGGGCCGCGTCTTCGAACTCCCTGAGGAGGTTTCGGCTCGCCTCGCGGATCACCTCGCTCCGTCCCGTGTACCCGTGCTCCTCGGCGAATGTATCGATTCGATCCACCAACTCCTCCGGCATCGAAACGCTCACGACCGTCATGGTAATAACTGGTCCTCGATCGATATTAATCCTTAGTCCAACGGGTATCGTCGCCGTCAGCGGTCCGATCGGTACGGGGGACGGCCACACGACTGCTGGATCGTACAAAAGGGGCAAACGAGAGCCATCAACGGGAGGGGGATGGGGAAGGGGAAAGACCGGAACGCCCTCGTTTACCCAACGGAGGGGTGCGACCCTCCACCTGACCCTATCTCGGTCTTGCATTAAAAAGCACCCATCATTTTCAACCTCTGGGAATTCCACCCGAACGTCTTCGCGCGTTTCGTCCGAACCGCTGCCGGCGAGCAGGGAGGCATCGCCACTCGGGGGGAGAGGGTTCCGTGACCGGCGGGGAAAGGATCATATACGTTGGCATGGAACGTACTCACAGTCCACCATATCGGGGGATTATAAATGTCAATCGCGCGCTCCGACGCCACATCGGCCGGGACGAATCGGCGACTGACGACGCTCGGGGTCCTGATGATCCTGGCGGCCGTCGTGATCGCCTGGTGGCTCGTCGTCGCCGTGGGCGACCTCGTGACCGCCATCTGGATGGTCCTGTTCGTCGTAACGGGCCTCGTGTTCGTCTCGATCGGTCGGCACCCGTCCGCGGAGTAGCCACCGCAAGGTTCACCTTGCCGGTCGGCCCAGTTGGGCCCATGAGCGACGACCGCGACGACACGGGCCCCCATCTCGACGTCCTCGTCGAGGACGAATTCTCCCGGTTCGTCGCGGACGACCTCTCCCCGGACGTCGTGGTCGGCGCGTTCAAGGACCGGATCAACGTGGGCATCGATTCTCGCGACGGGACGGTCGACGTCTACCTGGGAAACCTCTCGCCCGCGTCGGCCCGGGCCTTCGCCGCCCTCCTCGAAGAGGCCGCCGACGCCGTGGAATCCGACAGCGCGGACGATGGACGCACCTGGGTGCTGGCGGACACCGAGGAGTGACCCACTGCCGCCGCTCGTGACCCCGGCAATTGATGCTCGCTCGCCACGGAGTTCTTCCGGAGAAGATCCGTGCTCGCAGAACAGTTCGTCCAGTGGGTCGGGCCCAATCCGGTCGTTCAGGGGCTCGTCGGCGGGCTGGTCATCGCCACGCTGAACCTCTTCGGGGCGACGCTCGTCCTCGTCTGGCGGGACCCCTCCCAGCGAGCCCTCGACGGGGCCCTCGGATTCGCGGCCGGCGTGATGCTGGCGGCGAGTTTCACGAGTCTCATCGTCCCGGGGATCCACGACTACTCGGGCGGGAATCCGATACCCGTGCTCGTGGGCCTCGGGTTGGGAGCGCTGTTTCTCGACCGCTCGGACGTGCTCGTCCCCCACGCCCACTACCTGATTTCGGGCCGGCAGCGCGCCGACGCCGCGATGGGGAACGGGGGTGTCGAGGCGGGGGACGAACGCCTGACGGGTGTCGTGCTGTTCATCCTGGCGATCACCCTCCACAACATGCCGGAGGGACTGGCGGTCGGGGTCGGCTTCGGCAGCGGCGACCTCGGGACGGCCATCCCGCTGATGTTCGCCATCGGCATCCAGAACGTCCCCGAGGGCCTCGCGGTCTCCGTGGCGGCGATCAACGCGGGCCTCGACGAACGGTTTTACGCCGTCTTCACCGCCCTGCGATCAGGCGTCGTCGAGATCCCACTGGCGGTCCTGGGTGCGTTCGCCGTGGACGCAGTCGCGCCGCTGCTCCCGTACGCGATGGGGTTCGCCGCCGGCGCGATGCTGTTCGTCATCAGCGACGAAATCGTCCCCGAGACTCACGCTCGCGGCCACGAACGGGTGGCGACAGCCGGTACCATCGTCGGCGCCATCGTCATGGTGTACCTGGACGTGGCGCTGGGATAGGTGGCGGACCCTCAGGGTCGGTCTGCGACGACGACCGTGCCGGCGAGTCTGTCGAACAGGCGCTGACGCCTGTCGGTGGCCGCCATCGAGGCGAATCCGACGAGGTAGGTGAAGACGGTGAACCAGACGAAGGCGGGAACGTTCCGGACGAATGAGGCCCCGGGCGTGCACGGCGACCCGTCCTCCCGGACGACCTTGATGTTCAACAGGAACTTTCCCAGGGTCTTCCCGTCCCAGTAGCCTTCGAGGAGGAACGTGTAGCCGAACATCGCGAGGATTCCGAGCAGACCCGTCAGCGATGCCACGATGCCTCTGGAGGCTGGCGCCACCTGCCCAACGATCCCGCCGACGAACGAGAAGACGAGCAGAATGGCGAGGATCACGATCCAGTCGATCACCTGGGCAATGATGCGGTTGCCCACGACGGCCGTGTCCTCGCGAGTCGGCGGACGGCGATCAGCCAACGGTCCGCCCCCCGTCCGGCCGTCGCCTCGAGGCTGTCGTCACCGTACAGTGGGGATTCGGCCCGCTCACTCGGCTCATGCACCCGGATCCGAAGCCCCGTGTATTGAAGGTTGGGACACACGCGGCCGTCCGGGCGTCAGCCCCTCTGGAACGCGGTGAGCAGGGAGACGGCGTGGGGGAGGGGCGGCCGCCAGGTTAACCGCCGTAATCCACGTACGTCGCGCCGCGGATCTCCTCCAGGAGATTGATCGCCGCGTCGGCCCCCTCGCCGACCGAGGACGCCACCTGCCGGTTGCCACCGATGCAGTCGCCGGCAGCGTAGACGCGCTCCATCCCGGCGTTGCGCTCCTCGTCGACCTGGATGTAGTTCCCGTCGGTCGGAAGCCCGAGCATCTCCGCGAGGTCCTGCCCCCCGGCCTGTCCCACGGCCACGAATAGCCCGTCCATTGCCCGCTCTTCACCCGACTGGAAGACGACGCGTTCGAGTTCCTCGTCGCCCTCGACCCGGTCGAGGGGCGTCTCGACGATCGGAATGTCTTGTGCCCCCAGGCGGGCTCGCAGGGACTCGTTCATCACGACTTCGTCCCCGTTGGTGAACAGCGTGACGTCGTCGGTGTAATCGAGCAAGAGGAGTGCCTCCTTGGCCGCGTAGTTGGCCGCCCCGATGACGCCGACCGTCTGGTCCTGGTAGAAGAAGGCGTCGCACTCCACGCAGTGGGAGACGCCCGCGTTCTCGAACGCCTCGACGTTCGTCACACCTGGGGTCTTGTACGATCCGCCGGTCGCGATGATGAGACCCTCCGCGGTGTACTCGTCGGCGTTGGTTTCGACGGTGTACCGCATCCCTTCCTGCCCGACCCGGATGACCTCTTCCTGGATTATCTCCGCGCCGAACCGCTCGGCGTGTTCCTGTCCGAGCTCGATGATCTCCGGTCCCGTGGTGCCCTCGGGGAATCCCAGGTAGTTGTCGATGGTCTCCACGTCGCGGGTCGTCCCGCCGCCCTTGTCGAAGACGAGCGTCTCCTTGTCCGCCCGGGCGGTGTACACCGCGGCGCTCAACCCGGCCGGTCCACCGCCGATGACGATCACGTCTCCCATGTACGACATGTACAATACTGCAAACCCGAAAAGCGTGTCGGGGACGCCAATTTCCGCGAAGGGTGGGATTTGATGCCGTTTGAACGCGCTCGCCGACCTCATCTCTCCAGGTTATTGTGCCCGATATGGCCAATATTTCGATTCCCGTCGTCCCGCTCGTGATAGGGTTCGAATCCTGTCCAATTTTGTCCCATCCCCCTCACGGGATCGCGAACAGCGACCGCCGTCGCTGTTCGCTCGCGGTTTCGGAGAGATGGGCCCTGCCGGATTCGAACCAGCGACCACGCGGTTATGAGCCGCGCGCTCTCACCAGACTGAGCTAAGGGCCCGCGCCCTCTCGTACCGGTGGCCGGGCCTTGAGCGTTGCTGTCCACGACCGACAATTCTCGCAGCCGATCCAGAAGAAGCGCCGCCGCCAGGGCTCGAACCTGGGACTACCTCGTTAACAGCGAGGTGCTCTACCATCTGAGCTACGGCGGCCCGTATGCTGGTACTGGGGAGTTTTTGATATGGCTTTCGTTTCGCCGGCCCCCGTGGCCTCACCGAACCGCCACGGCGTCCCCCGCGAAGCGGCGGACCGAGGGAAATTTTGCCGAAACTGGCTATTCAGTTAATAATTAGGTAAGGCTAATTCAGATTGGGCGAAGATATTTTCACAAGAACTAAAACCCTCCGGCTGGTATCGGCGGTCGAGTGCTATGGGACTAACCGCCAATCTCGGTCTCGTGTTCGTCGCGGGGTTGCTCACGGCCATCGCGACGGGCATCGGTGCGTTGCCGTTCTTCGTCTTCGACGACATCCCCGACCGGTGGAACGTGGTCCTCTGGGGGTTCGCCTCCGGGATCATGCTCTCGGCGTCGATATTCGGCCTCGTCAAGGAGGGGCTGGCGGCGGGGACCGTCGCGGACCTCGTCCCCGGGTTGATCGTCGGCGTGTTGCTCGTGATCGTCGGTCATCGCGTCATCGATGGGTACGACCTCGATCCCCAGGAGTACGAGGCGGCCGACTACAAGAAACTCGTGTTGGTCCTCGGCATCCTGACGGTGCACAGTTTTCCGGAGGGCGTGGCCGTCGGCGTCTCCTTCGCGGACCTGAACCTGGGCGTCGGGCCGACGCTGTTCGGGTTCACCGTCCCGATTCTCGCCATCTTCATGACGGTCGCCATCTCGATCCACAACGTGCCGGAGGGGACCGCCATCTCGATTCCGCTCCGATCGATGGGCGTCTCGCGCTGGCGGATGGTGTGGTGGTCCATCTTCTCCAGTCTCCCACAGCCCGTCGGGGCGGTCCTGGCGTTCGCGTTCGTTCGGTACGCTCGCGAGTTCCTCCCGTTCGGATTCGGATTCGCCGCCGGAGCGATGGTCTACCTGGTCATCACCGAGTTCGTGCCGGAAGCGCTCGAACTCGGCGAGGGGCTTCCGGGCGGTGGGAGGGTGGAACTGGGCGGCGGACTGCTCGCCGGCATCCTCCTGATGGCTCCCCTGGCGCTGGTCTGAGCCCATCGACATCCTTTCCCCGTGGCCCCGCGAACGCCAGGACATGTCGGGCGGAGACACGTTCGAGGAAGTGGTCGCGAGGGTCCGCGAGCGCGTCGACCCGGACGAGGAGGAGCGCGAGCGTCTCCGCCGGACCGCCGAGGTCCTGATCGACCGGGCCGAGACCGCGATCGACTCCCTGGACCTGGACGCCGACGTGTTGCAGGTGGGATCGACGGCCAGGGGGACATGGGTGAGCGGGGAGCGGGACATCGACGTCTTCGTCCGCTTCTCCACCGATCTTCCCCGGCCCGAACTCGAGCGCCTGGGGCTCCAGGTCGGCAAGCGGGTCCTGCCAGCGGGTCGCGAGGAGTACGCCGATCATCCGTACGTGACGGGTACGCTGAACGGGTTCGACGTGGACCTCGTGCCCTGCTACCGCGTCCCGTCGGCCGATCGGATCAAGTCGCCGGTCGATCGGACGCCCTTCCACAACGACTACGTCGCCGAGCGCATCGACCCCGCGGTCGCCGCCGACGTCCGCGTTCTCAAACGGTTCCTCGCGGGTATCGGTGCGTACGGATCGGACCTCAAGACCCGGGGATTCTCCGGGTACCTGACCGAACTTCTGGTGCTCGAGTACGGCGATTTCGAGTCCGTGCTCCTGGCCGCGGGAGACTGGCATCCCCCGGTCTATCTGGACCCGGCGGGTCACGGTCGGGACGCCTTCGACGACCCGCTCGTCGTCGTCGATCCGACCGACCCCGACAGGAACGTCGCCGCGGTGGTCTCGAGCGATAACGTCGCCCGGTTCCAGCACCACGCCAGGGCCTTCCTGGCAGAGCCGACCGAGTCACGATTCGATCCCGCGACCCCGGACGCCCTCGACGGTGCGGGGGTCAGAGACCACGTCGAGGCGCGCTCGACGGTTCCAATCGCGGTCAGGTTCGACCCCCCCGATGTGGTCGACGACCAGCTCTACCCGCAGTTGCGCCGTTCCCTCGACGGTCTCGTCGGGGGCCTGGAGCGACACGGCTTCGAGGTCCTCCGCGGGACCGTCTTCGCCCGGGAGACGGCGGCCATATTCGTCGAACTCGCCGCGGCCGAACTCCCGGCCGTCGAACGTCACGAGGGACCGCCGGTACACGTCGCCGAACACGCGCGCGACTTCTACGAGACCTACGAGGAGACCGACGCGTACGGCCCCTTCATCGACGGTGATCGGTACGTCGTCGAACGGGAGCGGACCATCAGGACGGCCCGCGATTTCGTCGAGGAGCGCCTGTTCGACGTCGCGCTCGGCGCGCAGGTCGAATCGGCACTCGAGGACGGGTACGAAATACTGCGTGGCCGGGACGTCGCCGACCTCGCTCCCGAGTTCGGCACCGACCTGGCCCGTTATTTCGACCCGGCGCCCTGACGGGCCCGTCTGACGTCGTCAAGGAGGTCCTCGACGTCGCTCTGGAGCGAGTTCGAGGGCCCCTCCACCGACCGACCCTCGAAGACCTCGTTGACGATGGCGACCCCTTCCGCGAGCGTGTCGAGGCCGTAGCCCCCTTCGAGGACGAACCCCAGCCCGGCGCCGACGTCGGCGGCCAGGTCGCGCACGCGCTCGGTGAGGAGGCCGTAGCCCTCAGTACTCACGTGCATGCGGGAAATGGGGTCGTGGCGGTGGGCGTCGAAGCCGGCGCTGATCAACAGCAAGCCCGGGTCGAAGTCCCGCAGGGCCGGCCCGATCACGTCCTGGATGGCGGCGACGTACTCCACGTCCCCCGATCCGGCCGGGAGCGGCACGTTCAGCGTCGTTCCCACGCCCGCGCCGTCCCCGACCTCGTCCACCTGTCCGGTCCCCGGGTAGAGCCCGTCTTCGTGGAGCGAGACGTAGAAGACGTCGCCCCGGTCGTAGAAGATGTCCTGCGTGCCGTTACCGTGGTGAACGTCCCAGTCGACGATCGCGACCCGGTCGACCGCCCCCTCGTCGATGGCGTGCTGGGCCCCGACCGCGACGTTGTTGAAAAAGCAAAATCCCATCGCCTCGTCCCGCGTCGCGTGGTGTCCCGGTGGACGCCCGAGGGAGAAGGGGGTCTCGTGGCCCGTCGCCCCCGCCAACGCCTCGTCGACGACCCAGGTGGCGATCCCCGCGGCAGTCATCGCCGCGTCCCAGGTCGTCTCGGTCGCGACGGTGTCGGGGTCCCAGTTCCCACCGCCGTCGGCGACGAACTGGCGGAGTTCCTCGAGATAGCTCTCCGAGTGGACGGCCCCAACGACCCGTTCCCGTGCCGGTTCGGGTTCGACGTACTCGACGCCCGACCCGTCGCGAAGCCGTTCGCGGATCGCACGGAGTCGATCCGGGTTTTCGGGGTGGCGCGGCCCGGGATCGTGATCGAGGCACGTCTCGCTGAAACCGAATCTCATTCCACGAGCCTGAAGTACGTCTCGATGTCCTCGGCCTGGACGGTCCGCCGGCCCGCGTGCTCGGCCAGCACCCTGGCACCGTCGGCGACAGTTTCGGCCCACGCCTCGAGGGTGGCTGCCAGCGCGACCCTGGCGTCGGCCGACACCCGGAACTCGGACGGTATCTCCAGTCTGGCGATCCGGTCGACGGGGGCGATGGGAAGGGTCACCGAATCGTCGTCCACGTCACCACTCCCGCCGAAGTCCTCCACCATGAGCGTTTTCCGGCCGTCGGCACGCGCCCGTTCCGCGGCCTCGGCCGCCAGGGTCGCTCCCCGGTCCTGAATTCGCCGTGCGAGTTCCTCCGCCGCGTCGGCGCTCACCCTGAGGTCCCCGGCCTGGCGTCGAATGAGCTTGTCGACCGGGGCGAAGGGGAGCTCGACACTCATACACCAATGCGGGACGGATGCACGCTTAATTGTTTCCGTTGCGTCGGCTGATTGCGTTCTCAGCGCAGTTCGTCGGCGTCCAGACGACCGCCGTGGACGGTGCCTGTGACGGTGACCTCCTGGCCGAGTTCGACGTCGGAACCGGTCTCGACGCTCACGGTTCGCTCGCCGTCGTCGAGGATGACCGGGTCCCCGGCCTGGACGACGACCCCAGTGAACTCGATCGTCTCGCCGTCTTCGCCCAGCGATGGGACGCTGGCCTCGCCACCTCCCGCGACGTCGTCGGTCTCCGCCGACTGGTCGGCGGGGGCGGCCTCGCTTTCCGAGGTTCCGCCGGACGCCTCGGCAAAGGCGTCGAGGCCCTCCTCGCTCTCGTCTTCGCCGGTCGTGACGCCGTCCTCGAGGGGGATGACCGTCGAGCGCCAGTTCGCCGAGGCCTCGACGTCGTCCTGCCAGCCGTCCTGAATCTGGACGTCGACGAAGAGCACCTCGTCGCCAGGACCGATATCGAGGTCCGCCTTCTCGCCCCAGAGCGCGACCCGGACGTCGCCAGTGTCGTCCTGGAGGCGAACGTTACGGACCTGTCCCTCCGTGCCGTCGTCGCGGTCGAAGGTTCGCTTCGGGTCCGCAGACCGGACGACACCGGCGATGTCGGCCGTGTCGTCGATCGCGAGGTCGTCGATCGGTGCCGCGTTCGGTGCGAACGCGACGTCCTCATCGACGCGGCGCACATCGCCCCGGTCGCCGACGTGCAACTCGAGGGCACCGTCCCGCTCCCGAACGTACCCGTCAACGACTTCGATCACGTCGTGGGGATCGAACTCCTCGGCGAGGTCCGCGCGGTCGTCCCAGAGGGTGACCCGGATGCGTCCGGTCTCGTCGCCCACGAGCAGGTTCGAGACTCGCCCCTCGGAGCCGTCGTCGCGGTCGAACGTCCGCACCTCCTCGGTCGCGAGTACCTCCGCGACCAGGGTGACGTCCGAGACCCCCATCGAGAGGTCCTCGACCCGGTACTCGTCCTGGACCGCGACGTCGATCTCGGTCTCCTCGTCGATCTCGACCTGCGAGACGTTCACCTCGACGCCGCTGTAGCCCGACCGCGGCCGGCCCTTGATGCGGAGGACGTCGCCGACCTCGAGTTCGTCCGCGGCCGCCTGGGCCTGTTCGTCCCAGAAGGTCACCCTGACCTGCCCGGTCTCGTCGGCGACGTCCACGTTGATGACCTGCCCCTCGGGTTCGTCCTCGTCGTCTCGGTCGAAGGTCCGCACCTCGCCGATGCCGGTCACCTTGGCCACGAACGCCACCTCTTCCATCCCCGCCTCGACGTCCGCGACGCCGTTCACCTCCCCGTCGTCGAGCTCGTGGGCGACCAGCATCGCGGCCGTCTCCTCGTCGGCCAGCCCGCCCATCTGCTCGACCTTCGCCTCGACGGCCTCCCGGAACTCCTCGAGGGAGACGTCGGCGTCGAGGTCCTCGTGAATGTCCTCGATGTCGCCCATTCGTATACACTAAGAACAACTTGCTATCGCTCTTGAACCTTGCCGTTCCCCCGGTCCCGGTGCCCCACCGGGGTCGTCCGATCTCAGTCCGGCGACGCCTCGGCGATCGTCTCGTCGCTGCCGCCCTGGCGGTACGCCACGACGACACGGTCCGGCAGCCCGCCGGCGAAGCGGGCGGTGACCACGTACTCGATCGCCGTCAGGCACTGCGCGCAGGCGGTGTCCTCGTCGGCGTGGCGTTCCGTCCCGACCACGATCCGGAGGTCCCGCGCCCCCTCGTCGTACGCGACCGACTGGAGCGTGGCGACGTGACACGCGTCCGCGCCGACGATCGTCCCGTCGACGATCACCGCGTCGCGCTCGAAGGAGACGCTGGCCCCGGCGGCGTCCGCCGTCGCGCACTCGGCGTTCACCATCTCGATGTCCGCTCCCTCGTAGGTCGGCCCGTCCGTCGTGGCAGTCCCGTCCGTCGGATCGGTCGTCGAATCGTCTCCCGACCCGCCGTCTCCCGGGGACCCGAGGCAGCCAGCGATCGGGAGGAGGGCACCGGCAGCGGCGAGGACCTGTCGGCGTTGCATGCCCGAGAATTGAGGCCCCGCGGAAAAATGGGTTGCGTAGCGTCAAGTCGCCGTTGGAGTCACCCGGTCATCCTCTCCACCTCGTCGAACAGCGCGTACACGACGAGAAGGACCGCGACGACGGACAGCGAGAGCCGCCAGTTCGGTTCGTTGGTCGAGAGCGCGAGCACCGTCGGAATGCCTCCGAGGACGGTGGCTTTGCCCGCGAAGCGGGCGGCATGGCGGAGGGCGGCTTCGTTCATCGCAGACCGATTCGCGAGACAGGGTCTTCAACCCCCGGGCGCAATCGTAATCGCTTTACATAGGCGGAGGCTATCCCCGAGCGAGTCCTGATAGGGTAGTGGACTATCCTCTTGGCTTGCGGAGCCAGGGACCGGAGTTCAAATCTCCGTCAGGACGTCATTCTCTCGGCCTCCCGTCGCGAGCACCAGCACCGTCCTC